>CANEZU010000117.1 GCA_947444255.1 Flavobacteriaceae bacterium
ACATTAAAGCGACTTACCTGCTCTACATTATCAACCAAATAATTTCCGATTTTATTTCCTAATTCAACTGGATTGCTTTTAATCAGTTTCAATAGCGGAAAAATAACCATGGTAATATCACCTTCAAATTCCTTACGTGTCGTTTGAAATTCGATTTTGTCAATAGTAACTTCAAACAGCGTTTGAATAGCCTTTTCGATAGAAGGTGTAAGAATTTGTGCTAGTGTCATGAATCTTAATTTAAAAGTGCAAAGGTAATTCTAATTCCTTAATATGACAGTAAAAATTATTGAATTGCTTTTTTAACACAAAATATTTAAAAAATATTATTTAGGACTAATCTTACAAATATAATCTTTTGATTTTTAATACTTTATGATTGTTTTTAAATTAAATAATAGTAGTTTTGAAATACACAAAAACATTAAAACAGCATGAAAAAATTACTTATTTTTATAATGCTGACAGGAGTGTTTTCCTGTTTTTCACAAACAGTCACAATAAATACAAATAAATATACTATTGATCAATTAATCAATCAAGTGTTAATTAATTCTCCCTGCGTTTCAGGAACTAATTGTAGCTCTAAAACAGGAAGTTTCTATGGATCATCTAACGGAATCGGATATTTTGAAAATAGCAATCCGTCTTTTCCATTTACAAACGGAGTAGTTTTGACTACTGGAGATGTCTCTAAAGTCCCTAGCCCTAACAATACCATTTTAAGTGATGGCGCACCTTCTTGGTCAGGCGATCCTGATTTAGAGTCTAATTTATTATCGCAATCTGGCATACAAATGAATTCCATAAATGCCTCTTACATAGAATTCGATTTCCAGCCAAAAACTCCTAATTTTGATTTTTCATTTCTATTTGCATCCGAAGAATACGGAACCTCACAATGTAATTTTTCAGATGCATTTGCATTTCTTTTGAAAGACATGACTATCCTTGGACCTAATTTAAATTTGGCTGTAATTCCTGGCACAAATATTCCTGTGTCCGTAGCAACGATAAGAGATAATACCTATAACACTAATTGCTCTTCAGTAAACGCAAGCTTTTTTGGAGCCTTTAATGGAAATGCATTTGGTCCTGCAATTAATTTTAATGGTCAAACTGTAGAGATGACTGCTTCTGCAGTAGGACTAAACATAAATCATGTGTATCGAATAAAAATAGTAATTGCTGACGGAAGCAATAACACTGGCTATGATTCCGCCATATTTCTAAAAGCCAATAGTTTTAATATTGGTCAAAATGTATTGGGATTGGATTATACATCTGCAAACCAAAAAGCAATTTGTCCAGGAAATCCATTACCAATAGTATCGGCAGCAGCTTTAAATGCAGGAACAACCTTTATTTGGAAAAAGGAAGGACAAGAATTTACTCCAAGCCAAACCGGTACATCACTCGATCTAAATACCATTTTTCCTTTAATTAGTTCCGGACTTCACAATTACAGTCTAAGCTATATTGAACCGGGCTGTTCTGAAATTGAGGATAAAATCAGTATTGAAATTTATCCTAAAATAGGAGTAATACCTGATGTACCTAATATTTATGCCTGCGATAAAAGCAGCACATCCTACCTTTTTGATTTAACAAAAAATACAAAAATCATAAAGGCAGGAACAAATCAAGCTACTAATTCTGTAGGAATTTTAGATGATTTGCCTTCTACTACTTTAATATCCTATCATCTGAATTATGCAGATGCACTTGGAAATACGAATTCAATACCGAGCACTTACTCTATTCTGAATTCTGAAAATGGTAAAATAATTTATGCAAGAATCGAAAGTTCTTCCTCTTCATGTTATGAAATTCGTTCCTTTCACTTAGAAATAGTATCAAGTCCCATAATTAGTTATCCACCCCCAGACATAATCCTTTGTGCTCGAAATTCAACGGACAACCCTATAAAAGCAAATTTTAATTTAAATACTCAAAAGGGACTGATTTTAGGCTCACAAAACGGGCTTTACAATATAATTTCCTTTCACGCTACTTTAGCCGATGCCAATGCTAATTTAGCACCAGTATTAACTTACGGAACTAGTATTCTCTTGTCGAATAGCCGAACTTTATGGGTCCGCATTGAAAACACCTCAAATCCAGATTGCTTTGTCATAAGTTCCTTTCAACTTCTGGTTAATACCCTACCTGGAGTTGATATTTTAAATGATGTTGTCGTTTGCAGTTCTTATACTTTACTGCCTTTAACTAATTTAGGATCAGAATATTGGTCTGGAACTAATGGTTCAGGAATTCACTATTTTGCAGGAAACAATATCACAACTACAAAAACTCTTTATGTTTTTAATCAATCGGGATCTTGTACTAATCAAGATTCCTTCAAAATCACTATTTCAAATCTGCTTAGCATTAGCCCTATTTCATCCCAGTATTGTTCTGAATTTAAGTTACCATCTTTGCCTTATGGAAAGTATTTTACTAAAAGTGGCGGTTCCAACACCACCGGGAATATAGAATTAACTCCAGGAACAATTATTAACAGCCCGGGAATTAATACACTTTTTGTATGGTATCAAGACAACAGTACAAGTCCGTCTTGCCAACAAGAAAATCCATTTACTATTACAATTATACCATTCATCCCCTTAACTAATTATGCAAATCAGTTTAGTTGTAATTCATATACTTTAGCGGCAGATCCAAATGGCGGTACTTATTATAGCGGAAGCAATAAAGGACTACCAATACTCCCCGAAGGAACGGTTATCAGTGCTACAACATCTATCTATGTTTATAAAGAAACTAATTCTACCCCTTTAAATTGTTTTTCTGAAAAAAGTTTTAAAGTATACATTGATTTAACTAGCATTAATATTCCTACAGATGTCAATTCATGCTCTGCTTATGTATTACCTAGCTTAACTGTTGGCGAATATAGAACAGCAGCTGCTGGCAGCGGAGCTATTATTCCTGTTGGGAGCATTATTAGTAGTTCAACTTCCCTTTGGTATTATATACCCGGACAAACATGCACAGACAACTTACAATTTAAGATAAAAGTAAATATCGAACCATTAGCAATTATTTCAGACACGCCTCCATCCTGCGATGTTTATTATCTGCCAGCAGTAGCGCACAAAGGAAATTATTTTACTGGTTCTTTAGGAACTGGAAGCATTCGAGCTCTAGGATTTCCTATAACCTCAACACAAACTATCTATTTCTATGACAAAGCTCCTACTGGCTCCTGCTATGTAGAGGAACATTTTTTAATTACCATAAATAACTCTCCTTTAATAGATTCCAAACCAGTTGAAGTATTAAAATGTGGAGAAAACTATGTTCTTGATGAATTAATGAACGGGAAATACTATGCTTTTTCTGGTGGGCCTTCCTCTTCTAATCCGGAACTCCCGCTAGGGACTATTATCACTTCCTCAAAAACTATATTTGCATATGCAATAGCTAGCACACCAAACACCTGTATATCAGAATACAGTATCGCCGTAACGATTAACAAAGTGAATGATGTAAGTGACAAGTTTGCATGCAACAGCTACAGCTTGACTCCAATTGTAGGTCTAGGAGATTATTATACAGCTACAGGCGGACCACAAGGTGTTGGAATAAAATTATCACCACCCTATTCTCCTATAAGTATAAGTACCGATTTTTATATTTATACCCAAGATTTGATTCGTGATTATTGTTTTGACGAAAAAAAATTAAGTGTTATTATTTACAATACTCCTATAATAAACGTAATTCCTCCAATCAGAAGTTGTGAATTCTATTTATTACCACCATTGGTCTTTCCATTAAATAAATATTTTAGCCTATTAGGAGGACCTTCTTCTTCTAATATTGAAAAATTTCCGGGGGATGCTGTAAATACCTCAGGTAATATTTATGCCTATTCCGAAACGGGCACTTCAACTACATTAATTTGCGCTGCTGAAAAACCCATTGAAATTACAATAATTCCAAAACCAATACCAATTCTGTTGGATATACCATCCATTTGTGTTGACTTTAAAACGGGAGTCATAAGAGATTCCCATGTTATAAGTGGATTTACTGGACCTCGATATTCTGTTGATTGGAAAAAAGAAGACGGGAGTTTACAAGCCACAAGTCCAGATTTCCTTACAAAAGAATCTGGAAAATACTTCCTAACTGTAACTGATTTATCGGTTTCGTCTTGCAAATCAAACCCCCTTGCCTTTAACGTTGTTAAATCCTCAAAACCAGATTCAGTAAGCTTCACAACTAGCAATTGGTTTACAAACAATCAAACAATCAACATCCTTGCTATCCCTCATAAGGGGGAAACAAACGACTTTCTATATGCTCTTGATTCGGGTACTGCTCAAAAAAATACAACCTTCACAAATGTTAGCGCGGGAATTCATGAAATAAATATTAGTGATGGCAACGGTTGTGAATCTTCAATAGAGCTTTCCATTAAACTAATCAATAGCCCCGTGTTTTTTAGTCCCAATGGTGACGGCATTAATGATAATTGGATGATTAGTGAAATGCCCAATGAATATAATTATAAAATCCTGATTTTTGACCGATATGGGAAATTAATAAAAGAACTTCTTGAGAAAGACAATGAATGGGATGGAACCTATAATGGCAAGCCTTTACCCGCAGATGATTATTGGTTTACAATAACATTCTTAGAAAATGAAATTTTAAAAGAATATAAATCTCATTTTTCCCTTATCCGATAAGCACAAAAAAAGCCGAAGTATCTTTAGACTTCGGCTTTTTCAAAAAGAATAAAATGAAATTTACCATTTAATAATTGCGCTTGCCCAAGTAAACCCACTACCAAAAGCAGCTAAAACAATAGTGTCTCCCGATTTTATCTTTCCTAATTCCCAAGCTTCTGTTAGTGCAATTGGAATAGAAGCAGCTGTGGTATTTCCAAATTTCTGAATATTATTAAAAACCTGATCATCGCGTAAAGCAAATTTCTTTTGGATAAACTGAGAAATTCTCAAATTAGCCTGATGCGGAATCAATAAATCAATATCGGAAACCTGTAAATCATTTGCTTTCAAACCTTCATTTATAACTTCACTAAAACGGACAATGGCATGTTTAAAAACAAACTGCCCATTCATATGAGGGAAATAACTATCGTCGGCCGGATCGTTATCTGCAAGAATATCCGTAACCCAACGGCCTCCCATTCCCGGAGCTAAGACGGCTAATTCCTTGGCATGTTCTCCTTCAGAATGCAAGTGAGTAGACAAAACTCCTTTTGTCAAATCTTCTTCGCGGCTCAAAATAGCAGCTCCAGCTCCATCCCCAAAAATAACCGAAACCCCTCTTCCTCTATCGGTCATATCCAGACCAATCGATTGCAATTCGGCACCTACAATTAAGATATTTTTGTACATTCCGGTTTTTATATACTGATCGGCTACTGAAAGTGCATAGATAAACCCAGAACATTGATTTCGGATATCCAAAGCACCAATAGTTGCCAAACCTAAATCTCTTTGCAAACTAACACCCGGCCCCGGAAAATAATAATCAGGAGAAATAGTAGCAAAAACGATAAAGTCGATTTCTTCTTTTGCAATTCCAGAACGCTCAATTGCAATTTTAGCCGCTTTTAGTCCCATGCTACTGGTAGTTTCTCCACTTCCTTTTACGACATGTCTACGTTCCCGAATTCCAGTTCGCTCTTGGATCCATTCGTCATTGGTATCCATAATTTTTGACAAATCTTCATTGGTGACAATATTTTCTGGAACAAAATAGCCGAGTCCCGATATTTTAGAGTGATAGCGCATCTTTTAAATTATTATTATTATTTCGTTAAAAATAGGATAACAAATCTAAGCATTCAATAATACTATTCCTCACAAGTTAAGGATTATTTCTAAATCAACAATAGTTAAACTATTTTGACAATAAAGTTAAGAAGATAAAAATCGGTATTCAAAAGTTTTTCTAGGGTTTAACAACTCCATTTGAAGCCTTTATCCACTCATTTAACAGTCCTAATCCATTATTCTATAATCTAAGTACTACATTAGACGCACTAACAAATTCAAAAAAAATAAATGAAAAAGCTACTACAAATTTTTCTACTCTTTCTGATTGGCGATTCCGCTTTGGCGCAAGAGAATCTAGACTACCAAAAACCTTCCAAATCGATTCTTGATTTAGTTGATTACGAAAGAGCCCCTTCAGTTTCAATGGATACCAAAAAAGAATACATGCTCTTGACCTATAGAAATAACTATAAAACACTGGATGATTTGAATCAGGACGAATTACGCTTGGCTGGATTAAGAATCAACCCGATAACAAATATATCCAGCACGATAACCTACACTAACAATCTGAAATTAAGAAAAATTGCAGATACAAAGGAAATTCAAGTTAGCGGTTTACCAGCTAATCCTAAATTAAGTAATTTATCATGGTCTCCAAACGAAAATAAAATTCTTTTTGCTAATACCACTGAAACCGGTGTTGAATTATGGGTTCTGGATGTTGTTTCTGCAAAAGCAGTAAAATTAACCGAAGCTACTGTAAATGCGAATCTTGGAAGCCCATTTAACTGGTTTAAAGACAATGAGAATATTTTAGTAAATATGCTTCCAAAAAATAGACTCCCTTTATTAGACTCTAAAAAGGATTTACCAAAAGGCCCAATTATTTCAAATGCTAACGGACAGAAATCACAAAACAGAACCTATCCGGACATGTTGAAAAACAAAAATGATGAGATCAATTTTGAAAATAGTATCAGCTCCGAATTATACAAAGTAAATATTAATGGTAATGCAACATTATTTAAAAAAGCGGATCTCTATTCTGATGAAACTTTCTCTCCCGACGGAAACTATTTGATGCTAACAACGATACAAAAACCGTTTTCATATATTGTTCCTTTGAATCGATTCCCTTCTAAATCGGTGATTTATGACTTAGATGGTAAGGATATAAAAGTGGTAAATGAAGTTCCTTTAACAGAGATAATTCCAAAAGGTTTTATGGCTGTTCGAAAAGGAAAAAGAGTTATGAATTGGAGAAATGATAAAGCGGCCAGTTTGTATTTTGTAGAAGCATTAGACGAAGGAAATCCGGAAAATAAAGTAGCTTTTAGAGATGCTATTTATGAGTGGAATGCTCCGTTTGACAAAGCTCCAACTACATTAGGAAAAACAATTCAACGGTTTAACGGTATCATTTGGGGAAATGATACAACAGCTCTAATCTATGATGAATGGTACGATACGCGCAACGAAAAAATGTATTTATTCAATCCTTCGGATGTAAATCAGGTACCAAAATTAATTTCTGATCGGAATTCCCAAGACATTTATTCAGATCCCGGTAGTTTTGAAACCATTAAAAATAAATATGGTAAACAAGTATTAGCTATTGAAAAAGGCAAGGCTTTTCTTATTGGAAATGGTTTTACTAAAGAAGGGCAATTCCCTTTCATTGATGAGTTCGACTTAAAATCTTTTGACAAAAAAAGAGTCTATCAATCGACCTATACCGATAAAATGGAAAACCTCTTGTCTATCGAAGATTTTAAAAAAGGACTTGTTTTAGTACAAATTCAATCTAAAAGCGAGTATCCAAATTATTATTTTAGAAATATCAAGCAGAAAAATAAAATTACGGCGATTACAAATTTTCAAAACCCTTTCGAAAGCATTAAAAATGTGAGTAAAGAAGTGATAAAATACAAACGGAAAGATGGTGTTGAATTATCCGGAACTTTAT
>CANEZU010000118.1 GCA_947444255.1 Flavobacteriaceae bacterium
ATTTTCAAAGCCTGCATTTGAGCAATCGTAAAAGCGGTCAGAGGCGCTTCGCTTCCTCCTACTAAAAACCGGTCTGACATGCCAGCTCTCAGCCAAGCTACTCCATTTAGTAATGCATGTAAAGCTGTTGAACAAGTTATGGAATGCGAAATTTCAGGGCCCTGACTTTGCAAATCATGAGCCACCCAGGAGGATATATTCCCAAGAGTTGTTGTTGGAGAAGCTAAAGTTTGTGCCTTGCCGGTTTCAAGGAAATCTTGGTGGTGTTTTTCAAATAAGGCAGTGGCACCGCGAGAAGAACCAATGTTGATTCCAAAATTACAATCAGAATTCCATTTAACTTGAGCAATGGCTTTACGAGAAGCGGCAATAGCAAATAAAACAGAATTGTCAAGTGCTTTGTATTTAATATCCGATTGCCTCAGTAACTCAATTTCCCGAAGAGAATCAGCATCTAATACCGCTGCATAAGCTTTCTGGTTCGCAAAATTTTGCTCCTGAAAAAGGTGTTCCTTATTGAGATAATGCTCCCAAGTCGTTTGAGAATTATTTCCCAATGGAGAAATAGAAGCTATGGCGGTGATGGAAATCGTTTTGGACAAAATAAAAAATTAAATTAAAGACAGATTCATAGCCCTGATAGCAGCGGTATCCCACGCTTTTTAGCGTGGATAAAGCGGATAGCAGGAAATAGCTCCAAAATTAAACTATTTCTAAAGCTTTTTCAATGGTTTGGTAGACTTTTTCGAGTTGCGCATTGCTGATTATATAAGGCGGAAGAATGTAAACGATGTTCCCAACCGGTCGTAAAATAATCCCGTTTTCTATGAAAAAATCATAGAGTTGGTTTCGTAAACTTCCATAATAAGCCGCTTGACCTTCGGTTTTGATTTCCAAGGCAAAAATAACACCCAATACTCGAGTCGTACTTACTTTTGTGTGTGTTCGTATTCTTTTTTCGAAGGCCAAATGACTTTCGTGAACCCGGGCTATATTGGCTTGCATGGCCTCCGTTTGCAACAACTCGAAACTGGCCAAAGCCGCAGCGCAACCCGTTGGATTCGCCGTAAAAGTATGACCATGAAAGAGCGCTTTGTTGATGTCATCGCTATAAAAACCATCAAATAATTCCTGTGTAAAGGTGGTAATTGCCATTGGAATTGTCCCACCTGTCAGTGCTTTTGACAAACACATCATGTCGGGTTTTTCCTGTATATAATCGCAGGCAAAGGTTTTTCCGGTCTTACCAAAACCGGTCATTACCTCATCGGCAATGGTGAGCACTTGATTTTTAGCACAAATTAATAGCAATTCGTCTAATGCCTCTGCTTCATACATCACCATTCCTGCCGCACCCTGAACCAGAGGTTCAAATATAAATCCGGCAACCTTATGGCTTATTATCGCAGCTCTCAAGGCGGCGAAACTTTCTTCTTCCTTTCCCCGGACAGGAACTGGAATCCGGACTACATCGATAAACATCCCCTCAAAGGCTTGGGTATAAAAGGAAATTCCACTAGCGGCCATTGCGGCAAATGTATCCCCATGAAAGGCATTTTCGAAAGCAATTATGGTCGTTCTTTTTTCGCCTTTATTAAAAAAATACTGCAAAGCCACTTTGATAGCCACTTCTACAGCGGTGCTTCCATTATCAGAAAAAAAGAGTTTTTTTTGGTTATTTGGCAGCAACTCCATTAATTTCTCCGCTACTAAAACCGCTGGCTCGTGAGTGAATCCGCCAAACAACACATGCTCCAAGGTCGTTAGTTGCTTGTAAATAGCATCGGCTATAAAGCGATTGCTATGACCAAAGGGATTTACCCACCAAGAGGCAATCGCATCAATATATTCCTTATTGGTATCGTCCCAAAGCATAGCGCCCTCACCTTTAACGATGGCAATAGGAGGAGCTGCTGTTTTGTGTTGCGTATACGGATGCCAAAGATATTGGCGGTCTCTTTCGGTTAAATTCATAGTGCAAAGGTAAAGGATGCTAAAGATAAGAAGCAAGAAAAATCCAGAAATCAAGTAGATCTTCTTTATTTATAATTCCAATAGCGTATCGCGAAACAAATCGGCATATTCTAATATCACATTTTTGTCAAAATAAGGTTCATTGTCAATTCTGCCCATACATTTCAAACCCGTTTTTTTTAGAATAATAGATTCGGACTCCTCATTCAAGCCTCCGTTAAAAATAATTCCTGCAATATTTATTTTACGGTTTTGCAAGGCTTCGACGGTCATTAAAGTATGATTAATACTCCCCAAATAATGACGGGAAACCAGAATTACTTTATAATCCGGCTGAATTAAATCGACAACACATTCCGTCTCATTTAAGGGAACAAAAATCCCTCCGGCACCTTCAATAATAAGATGATTCGTAGTTATGGGCTCTTTGATTTCTTTTAAATCAATAGTGATTCCATCTATTTTTGCGGCCAAATGGGGACTAGCGGCCGTATTTAACGCATAGCTATTCGAATGAATTACGGTCTTTGAATTAGTTATAAATGATTTGATTTTATGACTGTCAGATTGCTCTAAATCACCCGCCTGAATGGGTTTCCAATAATCAGCTTCCAATGCTTCCGTTATAATTGCTGATACGATAGTCTTACCAATATCGGTTCCGATTCCTGTAATAAATAGTTTCATAAAAATAGCACTCCGATTAAACGGATTTTACAGATTATCACTGATTTTTTTGTTTTTTTATCGTTTGAATATATAATACGTTTAAATTCGGGATCACTTGCGAAATTTAACTCTAATCCAACTTCTATTTCTGTAGCCTTTAGATAATTCGTAATTGTTCTATTAAGTACGTTTGACATAAAAATCCGATTTAATCCGCAAAATCTATATTATCCGTGGCCTAGAATACAAAGGTAGTCAACAAATGCAAGACTTCTGAAATTTCGTCCTTGGTATTAAAACTATGCAAACAAAAACGCAAGCGCTCTTGTCCTTCTGGAACGGTAGGTGATAAAATAGCTTTGACATCAAAACCTTTTTCTTGCAATTGATTGGCGATGGTTTTAACCTTTTCATTTCCTGGAATAATAGCCGACTGAATTGCGGATTTACTTCTTACAAAAAGCGGCATTAGACCCAACATTTTCTTTTGCTGATTAAAATAAATGATGTTATCTCTCAATTTCGAAATTAGCGCCTTTTCGGTCTCCAAATGCTGATAGGCTACTAAAATAGTAGCTATGGAATGCGGCGAAAGTCCAGTGCTATAAATGAAACTTCGGGCAAAATTGACTAAATAGTCTTTCAAATCCTTGGATCCTAAAATTGCTGCTCCATGACAACCGAGTCCTTTGCCAAAAGTCACAATTCGAGCAAAAACCTTTTCCTGCAAATTTAGACTTTGAACCAAGCCCTCACCGTTATTGCCAAAAACACACAATGCATGGGCTTCATCAATCACTAAATAACAATTGTTGATTTCGGAAAGAGCGAGCAGTTCTTCTAGATTCGGACAATCACCATCCATAGAGAATACTGATTCCGTGACTATATAAATACTGCTATTTTCGGATTTGAAACGATGTATCAAGGTTTTTAAATCTTCAAAATCATTATGATTGTACTTATAGGATTTTGCATTCGACAATTGAATTCCGTCGCGAATAGAAGCATGACACAATTCATCATACAAAATAAAATCAGCACGCTGGGGAACTGATCCAAAAAATCCTACATTGGCATCATAACCCGAATTAAAAATAAGGGCATTATCGCATTCGTGAAAAAGAGCGATACTGGCTTCGGTTTCCGAATATAAAGAATGATTCCCAGATAATAATCGGGATCCTGTTGCGCCATTTTGAATGATATTGGCCGCCACTAAAAGCTGGTGGGATTCTTCAAAAATAGGTTTGCTTTTTGCAAAACCAATATAATCATTGGAAGCAAAATCTATTAAATTATTAGGCAAGGGCAATTCTCGCAAGGCATTATTTTGCTTTCGAATATTGAGTCTAGCGGAAAGATTTAGTGGGAATGAATTCATCGTCTACAAAAATAATCAAGTTTTCTTTGATTTTATATTTTATGTTTCTAAAAAACAAAGGAAAATTTAAGAAGTCAAATAAGTCCTGTAAAAACTGATTTGATTTTTTATTGGTTAATTAAAAACCAATACCATTTCTAATTAGTACTTTTTTTAAGGATATTCCTAAATTATATAAAATTAATAAAATAGAAAAGCACGCTGTTTTAAAAAAATATATATATTTGTGCTCTATGAAAAAAGTAGCAATCCTATTTTTATTATCAGCCTTCTTTTATAATGCTTTGGGGATCTACTTAATGGTATCCTTCAAAGAGGAACAATCGTGGGTTAGTATGATGCAAAAAATACCGGATTCTGAATTCAAAATCATTCGATTAAACACAACCATATATACTTCTATTGAAGATACCGATTTTGAATACCTGAATGAAGACATGGTTATTGAAAACAAAGTGTATCACATTTTCAAAAAAAGAATTCAAAACGGGATACTTAATTTATATTATTTACGCAATTACCATCAGAATGCACTTGGAAAGAAATTAACAGATTTGGTAAATAACCAAACCACCAATCCTGCTAATGAAGGTCCGGTAAAAAAGATTCTAAAATCTTTTTTGAAAACATATATTATTCAAGACACTAAGATAGTCGCAGATCATTCTGCTAAAAAAACATTTATTTATAAATCAAATTTCTGTTTTACGAAAGAAGATTTACAAGCAGGGCACCTTTCCATTAATTCTCCTCCGCCCGACCTAGTTTAAATCCTTTTATTTTCTGGTACTTTTCAAATCCTTTTGACTCTAAAAGACAAAGTTAATGCTGTATGTGTCATTTTATGGCGCTATTTATAGTCGTATTCATGAATACCGCTAACCAAGGACTTTTAAAAATTGTGGGCTTAAATTGATTTGATATTGTAAAAAAAGAATGCCTAATCTCGGATACAATTTTGTATTTGCGAATGATATATGGCTTCCCATTTTATCTGGAAATAAAAAAATCACTCTTTCTTGAACCGATTCAAGAAAGCAAATCCTTTGTTTAAACTATTATAAAATCAAATCATGAAAAATTTATTTTCTATATATACTCTTGTTGTTCTATCTCTTATTAGCTTATTATTTAATTCCGAAAAAGCACTCGCCCAAGGTTGTGTTGCAATCAAAGGGAATGCCTCAACTTGCATGGCCATTCATGCCGACAGTTCTAATGTTTCTAGCTGGCAATTTGCAAGCAGCGCCCGTTATTTTAAATCATTTAGACACTTTTCTGGAACAGTTGAAAATACAGACCGACTCAAACAACAGACAGAGGTAATAAATTATACCTCCGTTATAAATCTTTCCTTAACCCGAATCATAAACAACCGCTGGTCTGTTATGGTTGATCTTCCAGTATCAAATAATGTTCGGTCGTCTTTGTACGAACACGGATTGGTTAATGGCGCATATATCAAAAAAGAAAGACATACCACGGGATCTTTTGGTATTGGTGACATTCGGTTTGCCGCTTACAGATGGTTGCTGGATCCAATAAAAAACACAAAGGGAAATGTTCAATTAGGTCTTGGAATTAAATTACCAACAGGAGATTATAACTATAAAGACTATTGGTATAATGTTGGGGTAAATGGAACTAAAGAATTGCGCACCGTAGATCAATCCATCCAATTAGGAGATGGAGGAACAGGCTTTACTGTTGAACTAAACACCTTTTATAATTTCAAGCACAACTTTGGTGTCTATGGGAATTTATATTATTTGATGAATCCTAGAGAACAAAACGGCACAAGAACCTACAGAGAAACCTTATCTCGATTTTTAGCCAACGAAGCGATTATGAGTGTTCCAGATCAATATATGGTGAGAGGGGGCTTCAATTATTCTTTCAATCACATAAAAGGATTATCTGTAGCAGCAGGAGCAAGATTAGAAGGAATTCCTGTGCATGATCTTGTTGGCCGAAGCGGCGATTTTAGACGCCCTGGTTATATCTGGTCGGTGGAACCTTCTGTAAACTATGAGTATAAAAAACTAGTAGTTTTTGCATCGGTACCTTTTGCACTTCTTCGCAACCGTACTCAAAGCGTAACCGATATAGAAAATTCGGCTATCAGAGGGATTCACGTTCAAGGTGATGCCGCTTTTGCTGACTATACTGTGAATCTTGGTATAGCTACTCGCTTTTAATAAAAAGTCAACCCGGGAGTTGCATTAAAATAATTAGTTAATTGTTTTAATGCAACTCCTTAAATAGATCCTATTATGAAATGCATATTCAATACTTATTATTTTCTATTTAGTAAAAAAATGGAAAAACACAGCGTCAACTTCCTGCGAATCGCACTTGCAATTGTTTACAGTTGGTTTGGTATCCTTAAAATTTTTGGTCTGAGTCCAGCGGCAGAATTGGTAGAAAAAACAGTTTATTGGTTTAAACCCGAAATATTTATTCCCATTCTGGGACTATGCGAACTGATTATTGGCCTTGGTCTATTGATAAAAAGATATATTCCAATGACTGTTGTTTTATTATTATTGCATATGGCAGTTACCTTTTTTCCTATTTTTATTTTACAAAAGGTCTGTTTCGACATTTTCCCCTATAGTCCTTCCTTGGTTGGCCAATACATTATCAAGAATTTGGTTTTGATATCAGGGGCACTTGTAGTAGCGGCAAAATACAATGAAAAATATTATTCCGACAGAAAATTAAAAACCGCAATCGTTTAAAATTTTGTGACTTAGTGGCGATTATTAACAAAAAAAACGCCTGACATGAGTCAGGCGTTTTCTGTTATATATCGAAAGGGTTTAGTCAACCAAAACGATTACTTTATTGTCTTTCATTTCAATAGTTCCAGAACTAATAGTCAAAGAATAATTTTGATTATCAATTTTAGAAAATTGACTTTCTGATTCTTTGTTAAAACTAAAATCAGCGGCTGTTATTTTCACCAAACCTTCTTTTAGAATAGAAACTATTGCTGCGTGATGATTTAATAATTGAAAACTACCATCAACTCCAGGCAAAGTAACACTAGTTACTTCTCCTTTAAATAAGTTGGCTTCTGCGGATACTATTTCTAATAACATATTTTTGTAATTAATATTTGAAGTTTAAAGTTTAAAGTTACGACTGGACCTTAAACTTTAAACCTTAAACTATTTATTTAAGCTTCAGCTAACATTTTTTCACCTGCTTCGATAGCATCTTCAATAGTTCCTTTCAAGTTGAAAGCAGCTTCTGGTAAGTGATCTAATTCACCATCAATGATCATGTTAAATCCTTTGATAGTATCTTTAATATCAACCAAAACTCCTTTTAATCCTGTAAATTGCTCAGCAACGTGGAAAGGTTGAGACAAGAAACGTTGAACACGTCTTGCTCTTGATACTGCTAATTTATCATCTTCTGACAATTCTTCCATACCTAGAATCGCAATAATATGTTGCAATTGTTTGTATTTTTGAAGGATTTCTTTCACTCTTTGAGCACAATCATAATGCTCATCACCAAGAATTTGTGGAGTAAGAATTCTAGAAGTAGAATCCAAAGGATCTACCGCTGGATAAATTCCCAATTCGGCAATTTTACGAGACAATACTGTTGTTGCATCAAGGTGAGCAAAAGTAGTTGCAGGTGCTGGATCTGTTAAATCATCCGCAGGAACGTAAACCGCTTGTACC
>CANEZU010000119.1 GCA_947444255.1 Flavobacteriaceae bacterium
CATTGGCTCCGGTGTAGGTTGCAGTAACCTGAACCGTTGGCGGTGCAATTTCCGGGTTTTGTTCTACCGGTAAAGAAATTAATCCTAGAATCCCTAATATGACTATCAGGATAGAGATCACCGTAGACAATACGGGTCTATTTATAAACATTTTTATCATGATAGGATTATTTTGTTTTGGCGGTATTTGATTTTGCCCCTTTTGTAGTATTAGCAGCGGTATTTCGTTTTACTTGCTCTGGTATAATTTGAACACCATCCTTCAATTTAATAGCCCCTTGAGTGACTACCGATTCCCCTATTTCAAGACCTTTAGTTACTATGAAATTAAGTTCTGATGTCCCATTCGTAGTTATCACTCTGGATTGAACTTTATTGCCTTTTCCCACTACATAAATGAGTTTTTTTCCCTGTAATTCGAAAACGGCATTTTGAGGAACAAGAACAACATCTTTTTGTTCAATTGGAAGACGGATTGTACCGGTACTTCCATTTCTAAGAATTCCTTTTGGATTTGGAAATTCAGCTCTAAATTCGGTACTCCCACTAGAAGCATTCACCATTCCATTAATGGCATCGATTTTTCCCTTCTGACTATAAACAGAATTATCAACTAATATCAATTCCACTTTAGAAATGTTTTTTAATTTTTGTGGAAGAGTGGATCCTGCAAAAATTGTATTGAAATTTAGCACTTCTTTTTCGTTTAAAGTGAAATAAGCACGCATGTTTTTGGTATCTGAAACCGTAGTAAGCGGTTCTACCGAAGTCATACTTGCTAAACTTCCTTCTCTATAGGGAAGACTGCCAATAACTCCGTCAACTGGGCTTTTTATGGTTCCAAAACTGATTGCCGCAATAATACTATTATAAACACTTTTGGCTTGTGCCAATTTAGCTTTTGCAGTTTCTAAAACCACACTACTAATAATTTCTCTTTTTACCAATGGAATCAGACGATTTACCTCAACTTGAGCAGCATTTACAGTTGCTTTACTGGCACTTGCATCTTGATTTTGAGTTTCGGTTTCGATTTTAAATAACAATTGTCCTTTACGAACAATTTGCCCTTCATCTACATATATTTTCTGTATAAAACCACTTACTTTTGGTCGGATTTCAACATTTTGTTGACCTTCTAAATTCGCTGCATAAGTTTGGTAAACTATGGCGTCTTGTTTTGCTACTGTTTGAACGGGATAGCTTACTGGTCCCGGTACTGCTTGTTGTTCTTTTTTACCGCAGGATGCTAAAAAAAGTACTACTAAAAATGTACTTAGGATTGGTGTAATTCTGAATTGCATAAAATTAGGTTTGTTATTTGTTTTTTTCTGTTACTTTAAATTTATCTATAATCTTAATTAAGAGCTCTTCCACCTCAGTAACATGAAGCTTATACTCTTTGGCATTATCGAAATTATTTTGTTCCTCGGCACAGGAAATTGTTTTTTCTCTGTAAGAGAGCATTCTGTCAATTATTTTTTTTTCAAACTCAAGAATTTTTAAATAATTACTCAGTCTCTCGCTGAAAAGGGAAGGTTTAAAATATTTTTTTCGGTCACCTGGAATGGTGTAGTACGATATTTTTTCGAGTTTTAACAACAAGTTTAAATTGGTCGAAACCGAACTTTTACTGGCTTTCATCTGTTCCACTAAGGTCTCAAATGTTATTCCTGTTTTGCAAGAGTCAACAATTAAAGTTCCTAAAATTCGCGAAGCCAATGGTGGTAGGTTATAAAGTGATTCAAAATGGATTCCAAACATTTCAATCAGTTCCTCTTTCTCTTGATGGATAGTCATACAACTGATAATTTTGTGCAAAGGTAAACTTAGTTCGGTGTTTACCGAACTAAACGAACTTAAGCTTTTGTTAAATATTAACACGACTTCGATAACAAACAAAAAAAGGCCAGCTATAGCTGGCCTTTTTTTAGAAATTATAAACGGGTTTAATTATCTTCCACCTCAATGGTTACGGTCATTACACCTGTATTTTGATTAGCCACAATTTCTTTAAATGCTTTTTTGGTCAGATCTATTTCTCTACCTCTGGAAAAAGGACCTCTGTCGGTAACTTCAATAACAACAGATTTTCCATTCGCTTCATTGGTAATCTTAAGTTTAGTACCAAAGGGAAGCTTTCTATGAGCAGCAGTATATTTATTGTTATTAAATTTAGTACCGCTAGATGTTTTTTTTCCATTAAATTTATCCGCATAATAAGAAGCATGCGCACTTTTCTTATACGTTTTATATTTTTTTTTAATTATCTGTATGCTGTCTTTGACAAGAACAGGAAGATCTGACAAAGTTTTACTTTTTGCGACTGAATCTTTTTGTACAATAACTTTTTGCACAACAGTCTTTTGATTGGGTACTTTTGAAGTGCTCGCAAGTCTATTTTGACTGCTTGCTATAGTACTTAGGACTATTAAAATAAATAGCGTTATTGTCTTTTTCATTTTTAACTTTTTTAAGTTGTACTGCATTTAACAAAAACCATACCTTGGATAAAAAAAGCCCTATAAAGGACTTTTTATTTATAGGTTTTAGAACCACAAGGACCAAGGTATTCTACTCAGAATTAAAAGCAAACCAAAAGCATAAAAAATAAATATGGATTTAAATTTAGCTTCTCCTGTTGCTGCTTTTTTATGTTTAGACCAGCCAATAGTTATCAAAATAATAGCTAAAATATTAATTACAGGATGCTCTATTACGGTCAATCGAATGGCTGCATTTTTCATCACCTCTCCCATTCCCAATTCGCCTATTTTCGAATATCCCATAGGCGAAACAAAATAAATAATTAGACCAACTAACAATTGAATGTGTGCGAATATCAAACCAAACAATGCGATTTTTCGATCTTTAGCAGTAAATTCTTTTTTTGAAAACAACCCAATTATGGAGTTAACTACTACGATAACTAGGATAAGTAAAGCCAGATAAGCCCAGCCGGAATGAAATTTTTGAATAAAATTATACATATTTAAATTTTTAGGAATATCAAATATAATAAAAAAAAGCTAAAAAAAAGCCTCGTATAAATACGAGGCTTTCAATTTTTATTGATTACAAATAGATTATTTCCCGAAAGTATATCTTAAAGTAAATTGAGCTTGCCATACATCAAATACAGAAGCATTTTTTTGAAAAGTATCTTTTATTAAAAAAGTACCTGTGCTATTGGTTTGTGTCGCTAACTTAAAGAAAGGTACATTAGCAACTGTAGAACTGTAAGATAAAACAGTTGGTGTAGTAACTCTCTGTGTAATACCCCAATCTTTGTTTAGAAAATTAGTGAAGTTTAAGATATCTGCTCTAAATTGAAAAGAATGTTTTTTTCCAGCTATTTTAACAAAAAAGTCTTGAGTAACTGATAAGTCTAATCTGTGCAACATAGGTAAAATAGCCCCGTTACGTTCTGCATATTGACCTCTTCTAGTAGACAAATAGGCATCTTGGTTGATATATGCTTCGTATGCCACTTGTTGTTGAATTTCTGTATAAACAACCGTATTCGCAATTCCGCCTATAGTAGCTGTAATAGGAGCAAATCTTATTTCGTTTGCATTATTTGGAACATAGATTAAATCATTATTATTCACTCTATCACCATTCATGTCTCCTCCATAAGAATAGGAAAATGGTCCCGATTGTTCTCCAATATAACCAATGTTAATAGAAGTTGAAGCCCCTGCTTTTTCTTTACCGTATTCAATTTTATATCCTAATATCCCAACTATTCGATGTGGTGTATTATTGTTAGATAATGATAAAGGCAAATCATTATTACCATTAACTGATCTTGCCCCTGTCCATGAACCGGAAGCTATAGAACCTGCTGACAATAGATCATTCGCACTTGAATAAGTATAGGCTATAGATCCCCAAATTCCTTTTTTGTAAGGATATTCTAATTTTACTGTTGAGGAATAAAAATATCCTTTATTGGTATTATCTAGAACAATAGCATTAGAGACATTATCATTCACACGAACACCAGCATCTGTACGAGCATATCTTGGTCTAGTATCCGGACCACTGAAATTTCCAACTGAAGTTTCAAAATTTGCATTGTAGTAATTAAGCGCATTCAAATTCGATTGGTAAATTCCTTCTAATGTTCCAATAAAACCAAATGGTAGTTTTTGATCAATGGCTAGATTGGTTTTCCAAACCTGAGGGAACTTAAATTTACTATTAGTAAAAGCTAAATCAAAAGTTGATGGTAAAGTTGGAACCGCAGGAATAAAATAATCATTAGGTCTTGGTGTAAAACCATAATTTGCTGCTGCAGATCCACTAACATCTACAAAACCGGTAAGAACACCATTATTTCCTATAGCATTAGACAAGAATACTGCTGGTGATCTTCCAGTAAATATACCACTTCCACCACGAATTTGTGTAGTTGCGTCCCCATTTACATCTAAGTTAAAACCAATTCTTGGTTCAAATAAATATTGAGTATCGGGCATTTTACCCGTATTAAACTTTTCGCCATTTGCAAAAGTCATCGCTGTAACTGCTGTGTTTTCTAAAGCTGTATCTGCAAACCAAACTGAAGTAGCACGTAAACCTAATGTCATTCTAAAACGATCACTCACTTTAAATTCATCTTGAGCATACAAATCCAATTTATTTGACTTCAATATCTGCAAAGGTTCTACCGCATTTGGCAAAGCCGAATATCTAAATTGTGTACGTGTTGGAAGATTAGTAACCGATGGAGCACCACCATTATTAGCTGATTCATTAGCTGCAGCATAAAAAG
Source organism: Flavobacteriaceae bacterium (assembly GCA_947444255.1). GTDB lineage: Bacteria > Bacteroidota > Bacteroidia > Flavobacteriales > Flavobacteriaceae > Flavobacterium. The sequence goes on from CANEZU010000119.1 coordinate 4,781, forward strand.
AATCTAACGAACTAAAAGTGAAAACACCATTAGAACCAGAGAAAAATAAATTACTTGATTTGAAATGTTCAAAATTAGCTCCAAACAAAAGCGAATGTCTCCCTATTGTTTTAGTTAAATTATTGGTGAAGTGCAAAGTAGAATAGGTCAATTTATTTCCTTGTGTAAAAGGATCTAAACCTGCTGAAATTAAAGTGTTTGCACCATCTAAAATATCTATTGTAGGAAATAAACCTCCACCTTGTAAACCTCTATCTTCAATTTGTTTGTCATAACCTCCAATGAAGTTATTAAACCACGAATTACTCAATTTACTATTTAATTCTACAACAATAGAACGGGTATTATCTTGAATTACATAACCACTATTTTTATAGGACATGGCATTTATACTCGTTCTTCTGTTTCCGTAACCCAAAGAATTTGAATTAGAAGTCAATTGATCAGAAGAGGAATTATGATGCACATAACGAGCACTAAATTTATTATTGTCGTTAATATTCCAATCGATTCTAGCTAAGAATTTTTTAGACAAAGTACTTGCATCGTAGTTTTCCCATGGGCCAGTAGTATAATTAAATTTATCCTGTAAAAAATTAGATAAATTTTGCATTTGATCAAAAGTGGGTTTCGATACCTGAGCACCCCCTTGTGGTGAATTAGTTGAAGTCCATGTAGTTGCTGGACTTGTATTTTCTACTGTTTCGAAATTACCAAAGAAAAATAATTTATTTTTAATTAAAGGCGCTCCAACTCTTGCTCCCCATATTTTTTCATTAAAAGTAGCTGGTGTTAAGGTAACATCACCTGCTTTTGTACCAACAAATGTTTTCTGATTGTTACGGAAAGAATTGTATACTGAACCTTCTACTTCATTTGTCCCGCTTCTAGTAACAGCATTAATTCCTGCTCCTACAAACCCAGATTGACGCACATCAAAAGGAGCTATATTAATTTGTAATTGTTCAATAGCATCTAATGAGATAGCCGTAGATCCAGTTCTTCCTCCAGCTTGTGAAGTACTTCCAAGTCCAAATCCATCATTAAATACAGATCCATCAATTGTAAAATTGTTTAATCTTGAATCCTGACCTCCAAAAGAACTTCCACTTCCTGCGTTAGCATTGTATTTAGTGATCGAACTTATTGATCGAGAACCAATTACTGGAATTGAATTTAATTCTCTATTTGAAAATTGTTGAGCAGCTCCTGTTCTACTTTTAGAAATAACACCGTTAGATCGTTGTGCTACAACAACTACTTCATCTAATGCGTTTAATTCTTCGTTTATAATAGCATTAACCGTTAAGTTATTCCCTAATGGCGCATTAATTTCAGTTACTTCAGAAGTCTTATATCCTGTATAAGTTACTTTTAAAGTATAAGGACCTCCAGGTCTAATTCCTTGAACATTATATCTACCCGATTCATCGGTTGTAGAAAAATATTTGGTTCCTGTTGGTTTGTGTAAAACCTCTACTGTTGCACCAGGTAATCCCTCACCCGTATTCGTTCTAACAGTACCGGACATCGCAGAACTAGTGACCTGAGAATAACCGATTGCTGTAAGAAAAAAAATAAAAATAAAAATAACTTTTTTCATGTCGTTTTGTTTAATTAGTTGCGGCAAAATTCTAAAAATTTTCCTAAAAATATGTTAAGCAAACGTTAAGACTGTGTTTTTTTATTGAATATTATTCAACAATATCGTGTTAGTTAAAATTATTTTTTAAATATTTATATTAATTAAGGGTTATAAATAAAAAAACCTCAATTTAAATAAATTGAGGTTTTTAAGATTATTATTTTTTTTGTCTACATTATTTGTTTATAATAAAATATTTAAGCAAACTTTCTGTTGAACTATCGTGTTTTTTAACACTTGTGTCGTTAATCTCATCTAAGATAGAACTTGCAAGTTGTTTACCTAATTCTACTCCCCACTGATCAAAGCTAAAAATATTCCAAATGACTCCCTGAACAAATATTTTATGCTCATATAAGGCAACCAAGGAACCTAAACTTTCAGGAGTCAATTTATTGATCAAAAAAGTATTCGTTGGTTTGTTTCCTGCAAAAACTTTAAATGGTCTTAGAAATTCCGCTTTATCTGCTGCAAGACCTTGTTTAGAAAATTCAGCCTGAACTTCCTCCTTTGTTTTTCCATTTAATAAAGCTTCGGTTTGCGCAAAGAAATTAGACATCAATTTGTCATGATGATCCTGATTTCCGTGCAATGGTTTTATAAACCCGATGAAATCAGTTGGAATTAATTTAGTTCCCTGATGGATCAACTGAAAAAAAGCATGTTGTGAATTGGTTCCGGGGTCTCCCCAAATTATAGTTCCCGTTTGATAATTAACCGGCTTTCCATCACGCCCAACACTTTTACCATTGCTTTCCATGGTTCCTTGCTGAAGATAAGGAGCTAATTTTTGTAAATATTGAGTGTAAGGAATCAAAGCTTCACTTTCGGCTCCAAAGAAATTATTGTACCAAATACTGATCATTGCCAATACAACAGGGATGTTTTTATCAAAATCGGCGGTTTTAAAATGCGTGTCCATATCGTGGGCTCCTTTCAATAATTTTTCAAAATTATCAAATCCAACTGCTAAACTAATAGACAAACCTACCGCGCTCCAAAGTGAAAAACGACCTCCAACCCAGTCCCACATTGGAAAAATAGCATCAGCATCAATTCCAAACTCCGTAACATTCTTAATGTTGCTAGAAACGGCAACAAAATGCTTTGCTACATCTTCTTGTGTAGCTGATTTTAAAAACCAAGCTCTGATCGTTTCCGAATTAGTTAAGGTTTCCTGAGTAGTAAAAGTTTTGGAAACAATAACAAAAAGGGTTGTTTCAGGA
>CANEZU010000120.1 GCA_947444255.1 Flavobacteriaceae bacterium
ATTACTTTTGGCTTAAAGATTCCGATGAAGCCGGCTTTATCGCCAATGGTGATATCGTTGAAGTATTGGAGATTTTTAATATCAAAGAGTTGTATGGTTTTAAGTTTGCCAACGTAAAAATACGAATGGTCGATTATCCCAATCAGAAACCCTTTGAAACGGTTTTGCTCTTAGACACGATCAGCAGCGAATCGCCTTCGCTTTCCTATGAGGAATCCAACCGATTGTATGAGGAAGTCATGAAAGATTATGAAAGTGAAACTACGAAATATAAGAAATTCCAGAAAGTAAAGGAAAACGAATATTTCAATGCGCTGCAGGTTAAGTTTTCCTATGCTATCACCTGTCATAAATCGCAGGGTGGTCAGTGGAATACGGTTTTCATAGAGCAGCCTTATTTGCCCAACGGCATCGACCGCGATTATATTCGCTGGTTGTATACCGCCATCACCAGGGCAAAAGATAAATTATATTTGATCGGATTCAAAGATGAAAACTTTGTCTCTTAAAACGAGCGCTTGTATATAAAATGCAGCTCCTAAAATAACGAATAATGAAGATAATAGCAGTCATTCCCGCCCGATATGCCTCGACCCGTTTTCCGGCTAAACTCCTACAGGATTTGGGAGGAAAAACAGTGATTCTAAGAACCTATGAAGCCGCAATAAATACAAACCTCTTTGATGATGTATTTGTGGTTACCGATTCCGATTTAATTGATGAAGAAATTAGTTCTCATGGAGGAAAAGTCATTCGGAGTATTAGGGAACACGAATCGGGTAGTGACCGAATTGCAGAAGCCGTGCAAAATCTGGATGTAGATATTGTAATCAATGTTCAGGGAGATGAACCTTTTATCGATGCGGAACCTTTGGCGAAAGTAATTGAGGTTTTTAGAAAGGATACCGAAAGCAAGGTCGATTTGGCTTCCTTAATGCGGGAGATTACCGATACAGAAGATATCAATAATCCCAATAATGTAAAGGTTGTAGTCGATCAGAATAACTTTGCCTTATACTTTTCGCGTTCGGTAATTCCCTATCCCAGAGAGACCAATGTGGGGGTACGTTATATGCAACATATCGGAATTTATGCTTTTAGAAAACAGGCTTTATTGGACTTCTACAGCCTGCCCATGAAAGCATTGGAAGCTTCCGAAAAGCTGGAGCAATTGCGGTATTTGGAATTTGGAAAACGCATTAAAATGGTCGAAACAGCGCATGTTGGAATTGGAATAGACACCCCAGAAGATTTAGAAAAAGCACGAAAAATGATCTAAACTATCCCTGGTTTTCGTGATCAAAATACCCCTTGGACTTTATCTTAGCAGAGAAAAAATTCAGGAATAAAACAACAAACAAAAGGAAGACAAAAGCTTGCGAACTCACTAACATTTTTCCAACGGTAGTTATAGGATAAAAATCGCCATAGCCAATAGAAGAGGAGGTGACGATGCTAAAATATACGGCGTCAAACCAATTGCTAAACGGCTTGTTTAAATAGGAGTCCAGTGAATACAAAACGGCATAGGCAAATACAATTTCCAAATAATTGAAAAACAATAGCAGCATCGACCTTTTATAGGAACGGGGTTTTGAGAATACATCGGAAGCAAAGATCAAAGTTGGGACATATAAAACCGTTTCCAGCAGAAGGTAAACCATAAAATAAAGTATATAGAGATTGGTTTCCCAATGATTGATCAAAATTAAAATAGGAAAGGCTACTTTCGAAAGGACATAAAGATCCATAGCCAAATCCTGATAAAGTGGTTTTCTTCTGCTGGCAAAATATTTAATATAAATACCAGGAAATAACATTTGGGAGATCGAAAGAAAAAGACGGATTATTTTTTCAAGCCCACTATCATTCTGATGGTCGTTATTCCATATCGCTTTTATATTAAGAATACGTTTGTGAACCGGACTGTGAACAGATTTCTCCGTTTCAGTAGTCTTACCTAACACGAGTTTTCGGAGGAATAAATTCATTTCACTGTTGGGATTTAGATTTTTTATTCAAAATATATTTATGAAATTGTTTTTGTTTTCCTGCCTTGAGCTAGGAATGTGTTTTCACTCGATTTTTAGTTGTGATACAAAAAATAATAGGCTTCGACATTATCGAGATAGGCACCATCAAATCCGGCATTGATGATTTTCTTGAGATAGGAATTCTCATTCCCATAGATAATTTTCTGCCATTCGGGATTCCAAAATTGGACATATATCTCGTTATCATAACCTGCATATTTTTTCATAAGCCAGGCCGGACTGTTCAATTTCCAGTTCTTGTGCCAATAATACCGCCAGTTTTCGGCAGACCCCACATTTAAATAGCCAATTACGAGACGCTTTCCGCCATTGGCTTTTGTTTTTAAAAGTTGGATTTCATCAGCGCTAAAAGGAACATTATCGTAGAACAAATCAATAATTATTAAATCATAATTGGTCTCCGCAATGGCATTCAAAAAGTAAACTTTGGTTTTATAAGAAGCGGCATTGATGAGGTATAAATAATTTTGGGCATCAGCGACTTGAATAATATCATCGCTATTTTCATCTGTAATCTCCTTTGGAATTTCCTTGTAATCATAATTGCTGCTGCTTCTGGCAAAACACAGAAAGCCTTCCGATTTGTTTCGGGCTAGAATCGCTGGTTTGGCTTCAGCAAGACTGATGTTCTCAGAGACTAATATTGGTTTGTTTGATTTCAGCGCTTTCACCATTTTAATTTTATAGGGATCTACCTTAGAATTGGCATTAAAAAAAAGTTCTTCGATTCCATAACCGTCAATAGCATTGGAATAAGCTGGATTAATGGTGTTGTTTGGGTCTACTTCATCAAAGGCCAATTCCAATCCATTTTGTGGAATAATGATAAAGTCGGGTTTCAATTGTTTTGCGTATTTGGAGGAATTAATGACGAATTCCTGCATCTTTAAACCGGCTAAATTCTTCAATTCCTCCCTTATTGTCAAAAAGGAACATAGAAAAAAGAAGAGAAATAAGGCAAAAAATGGGAACTTTTTCATAATTTATTTCTGAATTTGTATGCTGCATAAAAAAGTGCAATAGACTATCAAAAGTAAAACATAATAGGAGTTAAATCCCTTTTTATTTGATAAATCAGGTCTATTTTGACCGCTGTGTAAGAGAATAAATACCCATAATTATTGTTTTCATTTTAGAGTTTAAAATGAAAATTTTAGGAGAAGTAATTCGGAAACTATTTTTCAATACAAAAGATGATTTTCAAGAAAAAGGATTTAAGCAATAAATTATTTCTTATATTAACAGCAGTAAAATGCAAGAGGTGCGTCGATTACCTCAATTAATAGTCAAAACAATTAAGAAATTGCTCATGAAATATTCTAAAATAATGATACTGCTACTGCTATTAGTGCTTAATAAGGTACTCTATTCACAGAATCAATCTTCTTTTGAACTCAATAAATTAGAAATTAGTTGGGAGCTAAAGGATAATAATTATAAGAAGGAACCTAAGGTTTTAACCGAATTTAAATTTACGAATACTAGCAATACTATTTTTCCTTCTTCGGGCTGGATTCTGTATTTTAATTACAACAAAAAAGTTTTCCCAAGTACTAATCCATCTGAATTTAGTATTTCACATCTAAATGGAGATTTGTATCAAATAGTTCCTAGTTCTCTTTTCGAGGGTTTAAAACCCAATCAATCCATTCATTTTGGCTTTGTATCCGAAGGTAAGATACTCAATCTTTCTGCCGCTCCTGATGGACTCTATCTGGTTTGGAATAGCAATCCAAGCAAGGGATATTCTTTGAAATCCTATTCCATTAAACCAATTAAAGACGCTACAATTAATTATGTTAGCCCTAAAAACACTTACGAAAAGAACAAATCGATTGAAGATATCGCCCTAGCCGATTTGCCGAAAATATTTCCGAAACCTAGCTATTACAAAGCGAATTCTGGAACATTTCTACTGGATAAAAAGGGGAGTATTGAAGCAGATCCGGAGTTCCTAAAAGAGGCGAACTATCTTTCCGATGAACTGAATCCAATAATGCTCAGCAAAATGGAGGTTAATCCAAGGAATAAGACCCGAAAAAAGATTGTACTTAAAAAAATAACCTTAGATAAAGAAGGCTACATTCTGGATATTCAAAGCGACAAAATAGAACTTTCTGCGGGAACCGCTGCGGGAATCTTTTACGGAATTCAGTCCTTAAAATCCATGTTGCCGCTCGAATATTGGAAAACAAAATCGGAAGCGATTCCTTTTTTAAATTCTAGAGTGGAAGATAAACCTCGTTTTGAATACCGCGGTTTTATGTTTGATGTAGCCCGTAATTTTCATAGCAAGGAAACTATTTTTAGGATACTGGATCTCATGGCAATGTATAAATTGAATCGCTTTCATTTTCATTTCACCGATGATGAAGGCTGGCGGATCGAAATCCCTTCCTTGCCAGAGCTGACCCAAGTTGGTGCTAAAAGAGCGCATACCTTAGACAGTAAAAATAGCATACAGCCGGCTTATGGTTCTGGTCCCGACGGAGATTCCCCAAGAGGCAGTGGTTTCTATTCTAAAGCTGATTTTATTGAAATATTAAAATATGCTACTGCCAGACACATTCAAGTGATTCCCGAAATTGAATCGCCAGGTCACAGCCGTGCAGCCATAAAAGCGATGGATTCGAGATACAACAGCTATATGGAAGCGGGAAATCGAGTAGAAGCGGAGCGGTATTTACTCCGAGATATTAATGATCAATCGGTTTATTCTTCGGCTCAGTTGTGGAATGACAATGTGATGTGTGTGGCTCTTCCTTCGACCTATACTTTCATGGAGAAAGTAATAGATGAAATTTTAGCGATGTATAAGGAAGCCAATGCTCCAATTGAAACGATTCATCTTGGTGGTGATGAGGTTCCCAATGGAAGCTGGAAAGGTTCTCCCCTGAGTAATAAATTAATTGCGGACAGCGATAAAGTGAATGCTGTCGATGACCTTTGGTACTATTATTATGATAAAATGGAGGCTATTATGGCCAAACGAAATCTCACCGTTTCTGGTTGGGAGGAAATTGCCATGCGAAAAACGGTTTTAGAGGGGAGAAATAAAGATATTCCAAATCCGGATTTTGCGAACAAAGGTTTTCGTGCCTATGTTTGGAATAACGCTATTGGATGGGGCTCCGAAGATTTACCCTATAAATTAGCCAATTCAGGTTATAAAGTAGTGCTTTCGGGTGTTAGTAATTTATATTTTGATTTGGCTTATGAGAAATCGACCGAAGAGATTGGTTATTATTGGGGTGGTTTTAATGACACTGAAAAACCCTTTTATTTTATCCCTTTTGATCATTATAAAAACACAAGGGAAGATACTGCAGGAGAGCCCATTAATCTTGAAATGTTCAAAGGGAAGGAACGCCTGACCGATTATGGGAAGTCGAATATTTTGGGTCTTCAAGCCCAGCTTTTCAGTGAAAATATCAGGGATACTACTAAATTAGAATATTTATTGTTGCCTAAATTATTGGCATTAGCAGAGCGCAATTGGGTAGAGGATCCCTCATGGGCTACAGAAAAAGATCCTAACAAAAGCAAAGCGCTCTATGATCAGGATTGGTCCATATTTGCCAATGTATTGGGTAAAAAAGAATTGCCTCGTTTGGATTATTACCAAGGAGGTTTTGGATATCGCATTCCCACAGTTGGGATTAGCTCAGCATCAGGCCTTGTAAAAGCTAATATTCAAATGCCGGGATTTACAATTCGGTATACTACTGACGGATCGGAGCCCAACATCAAAAGTGCTGCCTATTCTAAACCAATTGACTCCAAAGCTAAAATAATCTTTTCAGCCTTCTCTGAAAAGGGAAGAAAAGGGAGATCAACAAGTATAGAAAATAAATAGTCGGTTTGGTTTAAACTAGGAATCCGTAATTTTATACTTTAAACCAAACCTATTTTCTTAAAAATAATACCTTTTAAAGGCTTCCATGGCAGTATATTCGGCCAGTCCTAATAAATTGTATTTTTCAGCAGTGTTCTTGGTTCGTTCTTCCACTCTTACCCAAAATTCTCGGGAGTCTTCTCCCTGAAACATGACATTGTCTTTTTGGGACTGATGGTAAAAAATAGCCTTTCTTTTTTTTAACACCTGGTCTTCACTCATAGGTACGGCCATTTCAATTTCTTGGGGTTCCCATTCGTGCCAAGCACCTCGATACAACCAAACCCAACAGTCTTTCATAAAGGCTTCTGTTTTTAGCCTTTCTATCGATGCAAAAATGGCATCCAGACATACTTTGTGCGTGCCGTGGGGATCAGCTAAATCACCCGCAGCAAAGATTTGATGCGGTTTTATGCTCGTTATTATATCGCTTACAATTTGGATGTCTTTGGCAGCAAGATTATTTTTTTTGACTGCACCCGTTTCATAAAAAGGCAGGTCTAAAAAATGAACTTGCTGATCAGGCAAACCCAAAAAGCGAGTAGCACCCAAGGACTCTTTGCGTCGTATTTGCCCTTTAATTTTCCGAATACTAATCTCCTCTTTCTTGCTAATTTTTCGGCTTCTCAAGGCAATTATAATATTCTTAATATCTTCATTATTTTCAGAAGTGATATCCAAGGCTACTTCGGCATATTTTAAGGCTTCTTCATCTGATACGGCAATGTTTCCAGAGGTTTGATAGGCAACATGCACTTCATGACCTTGCTCAATCAAGCGGTCAAATGTACCCCCCATTGATATGACATCGTCATCAGGATGTGGACTAAAAATAAGAACTCTTTTCTTGGCCGGCAGCGCTCTTTCAGGTCTGTTCTCATCATTAGCATTGGGCTTTCCACCTGGCCATCCCGTAATAGTATGCTGTAATTTATTAAACATTTTGATGTTTAGGTCATAAGCAGGTCCTTCTTCGGCTAATAAACCCGACATCCCATTATCGTTATATTCCTTATCCGTCAATTTTAAGATGGACTTGTTCGTTTTGGCAGACAGCCATACCAAGGCGCTACTCCTTAACTCTTCGTTCCATACGCAGGACGAAACCAACCAAGGAGTTCGTATTCTGGTTAGTTGAGAGGAAGCGGCTTCATCTAAAACAAAGGTGGTATTGCCGTGTGCCTGAAGATAAGTAGCCGGCACTTCGGCCGATATATCGCCTTCTATGGTTTCTTTAATCACACTGGCTTTGTTCTCTCCCCAAGCTAATAACACGATTCTAGCGGCTTTTTTAATAGTGCCTATTCCCATAGTAATCGCTCTTCGCGGAACATTGTTAATGCCTAAAAAAGAGGAAGCGGCATCAATTCGGGTAATGTGATCCAAAGTAATGCTTCGGGTTCCGGAGTTGGCATGCGAGCCGGGTTCATTGAAACCAATATGACCCGTTCTTCCAATTCCTAATAATTGGAAATCCAATCCACCGGCTTTTTCAATTTTAGCATCATAATCCAGACAAAAGTCGTGTAGTTTTTCAGGAGCTACCATTCCGTCCGGTATATTAATGTTTTCGGGAGCCATATCAACATGATTGAATAGATTCTCCTGCATGAAATAATGATAACTCTCTGGATTGTCC
>CANEZU010000121.1 GCA_947444255.1 Flavobacteriaceae bacterium
AAGTAGGCTCTGATTTCGGAGATGGTTCCATCAGGGTTTGCTTTGCTACTGTTTTTCAACAAATAATTATTGTTGTCAAAGCCTGGTTTCTCCGTGGCCCAGCTTGGTATAGCCTTTGTTGGATTTAAAATGGAATCGGCACTGAATTCTTGCAAGGACAGGCTAGCCGAAAAGAGTATTCGTTTTCCATCAGGCGACCATTTTGGATTGTTGGCGCCGTACTTGAAGCTGGTCAATTGCAGGGGTTCACCACCCTCAATGGATATAATGAAAATCTGTGATTTCTCATCAACGGTGCGTGTGAATGCAAGTTGTTTGCCATCAGGGCTCCATGCGGGTTTTGTAGCGCCTTCTTTAGAAGTAGTTAATTGTAGTGGTGCTGCGGTGCCAGAAGTAGATATGGTATATATTTGGCTTCGGTACTTATAATCAAGCTTATTTATAGGATCAGCTTCAATCGTGCTTAGAGTAAAAGCCGCTTTTGTGCCCTCTTTAGTCAGGGTTAGATTGCTGACGGTTTTAATCTTTAAGAGGTCTGAAAGTTGAACAGGTTCCGTTCCGTTTTGAGAATAGGAGACTTGCAGTGTGGCAATAAAAAACAGTAATAGGGAAATTTTTCTCATAGTTAATTTTTTTTGATACAAGGCATAGTAGTAAACTAGCATCTAATTCACTTAGTTGTTAATTGTAATAAATAAATGTTTTGGTCAAAAGCTTGGCTTGGCAGAAAGTAAATGTATGAAAAAGAAGCGGCTTGTCCTATAAAAAAAATAAAACAAGAGCTATTGGATTCGAGATAAAAAGTCTAGAGTATCCCTACTGCTAGTTCAATCCAAATCAGTAGGAAGACAGCAAGCAAGGTCAAAACGGCGGCAATTTTGTATTTGGGTTTGGGAATCTTTCTTAGTATAATTTCAGCAGCTATTCCCGTGGCGAGCAAAAGTAAGGCTGCTACTAAAAAATCAAAAAAGGTCCAACTTACTTCAGTAGTAAACTGCATAGCAATAAGTGGTATTAGCAACAGCATTGCTGTGATGCCTCCAATAATAAAGTATTTTTTAGGCTCCATAATTATAAATGAAAATTCAGATTGCTTAAGAGATCCCGATATTTTCAATAAAAATAGTCAAAATAATTTAACAATAGACTCTAAAACCAAGTGCTTTTGAGAGTGCATAGTGTTTTTCTTCTAATTCCTGTACAATAGCGACTAAGTCCTCCTGTTTTTGAAAGAGACTGAAAAAGGCATTGTCGATGGTAGTGCTGCTAAGCATATTGTAAGCGGTACCGTAACCCGAAATAGCACTGGCTCCAGTGACATCCAGAAAGTAACGGGCTTCTTCCAGACTAATGTCTAGGGCTTTTGTATTGGCAAAATGAAGAATCTTCCCCCTTAACTTTCCTTCAAAGAGCTCGGCAATTTCCTCCAGACTATAGTAATAGTCATTGATACAAATGTTGTTATTTTCACCAGGCATTACCAAATAAATGATTTCATAATTTTTGAAGTTATGGTCGTCATAACGCAATGCATTTAGACTTTCTTCCAATCCTTCAATCGTGTCACAAGTCTTGTGAATACTGTTAATTCCTTGTTCGAGGGCTAGCTTTTCTAAGTTTTTTATAAGAGGATTCGTGCTGATTTTATCAAGATCAGCTACTGCTTCCAAGCAGAAAATAAAATGGTCTTCTTCTATTAGATTGGGTTTCATTTGGCAAAATTAAGGAAGATTGAAAGGAATTCTAAGGAAATTAACAGTAAAAAAAAGAGTCATTGGCTTGTAAAGTATATTTTGAGGTTTAATTTCATATAGTATGCTAAAAATCTTATAAATAGTTAGTGTTTTGTAGCTAAATTAGGTATATATTTGGATTGGATACGTTTAGTTTCACTCGGCATTAATAAGTAAACAGTTGTTTTCATGTGTTATTTGACAACTTCCTTTTATCTTATTGTATTCAGAACCAATTTTTTTAAAATAGAATCTAATGAAAATAAGCCTGCTTCGAATTGTTAATTTTCTGATTGACACCAGTATTTACGGTTTAATTATTTATTTATTTTTTTCTGTTTTTTCGCAGCATATTCCCTTAGAAAATGTGAAGTGGATTGGAATACTTATTTATTTTTTATATTATTTCATGTCTGAATTTTTCTTTGGACAAACTATCGGAAAATGGATTAGCAAAACCAGAGTAGTATCAATCACTGACAATAGCAAGTTTTATTTTTGGCAAATTCTTGCCAGAACCATAATGCGTTTCGTTCCCTTGGACATCATTTCCTATATTTTTACCGACCGAGGATTTCATGATTTGGTATCACTTACTAAAATAGAACTAGTAAATCCATCTGATTTTGACGATTAATATTTGTACATAATAAAAAGGAGTAACCGAAAATCCATAAGAGTAGGGCATACTAAAATCAAATAATTATGAAAAAAAACTGTACTAAACTAGCGATGGCATTTTTAATCGTATTATCTCTGAATTCCTGTGCAACCGTTTTTGGGGGCCGAGTAGGGGAATGTCAAAGAACGCAGCCAGCTCCGGGTCAGCCTGGGAGACAAATTAGAGTTGTTGCTTTGATAGCAGATGTTATCTTATTCTGGCCTGGAGCCATTGTTGATTTTGCCACGGGAGCGATCTACAGACCCTGTGATGTAAAAAAATAATTCAGTTCTAATTTTCTAATTTAAAAAGCTTAAATCCCAATGGATTTAAGCTTTTTTCGTGAAAACTATTAGGTTTTGCTGTTGTGTCTTCTTGATTTAGTTCATAATATTCTTTAATTTGCAGGACAATCAATTTTTGCACTATGAAAGCGTTACTAATTCTATTTTTTATCTTTTCGAGTTTCCTGTTTATTTCCTGTTCGGCAAAGAAAGGAATTGTGGTTTCCCAATCCAATACAGCTGAAGTAGCCGTTCGCAAAGAAAAGGAACCACCGGCCATTGGTCCCCAAAAACAAGATCGTACTGAATTCAACGATAGTGTTTTTGTGAACCTCAAAGACTATAGTTCCAACTTTGATTACGATATGCGATATGCCACTAGCAACAATTTTTTAAAGGCTAAAGTTTATGATTGTGCCGAATGTTATTTGCGCTTTAAAACGGTAAAGGCTTTGGTTGCAGCCAACGCCAAATTTTTAAAAAAAGGTTATCGAATCAAAATATTTGATTGTTATCGCCCATTGGATATTCAAAAGAAGATGTGGGTGATTGTTCCCAATGCTAAATATGTTGCCAATCCCGAAACGGGTTCTATCCATAATCGAGGTGGAGCAGTAGATTTGACCCTAGTAGATCTAGACGGAAAAGAACTCAATATGGGTACCGATTTTGACTTTTTCGGTATAGAAGCCAGTCAGGATTATGATTTACTTTCAGATGAAATAAAGCAGAACCGCAAACTTTTACGTACAACAATGACAAAGAGCGATTTTAAAATCATTGATAGCGAATGGTGGCATTATAATTTAAAAAATGCTAAGAAATATTCGCTTTCTAACTTTAAATGGATGTGTGATTAGTTGGGTGTTTGGTATTGGCATTGGGTTTTGCCAAGAATAGTACTCTGATTGAACTTATTATGCAGATTAGCACAGATTTTAGTATTAGGGTAATTATAAGAAATAGTTCAATTCTAATCATAGATTGATGGATTTCGAGAAAGTGCAAGGAAAACTTTTTGATAAGAGTTCGGTTAACCTTTGTCAAAGTAAAAAACTTTGACAAAGGAGTCTAAAGGAGTTCGAGAGAGTGCAAGGAAAACTTTGTGATAAGAGTTCGGTTAACCTTTGTCAAAGTAAAAAACTTTGACAAAGGAGTCTAAAGAGGTTCCAGAGAGTGCGAGGAAAACTCTGTGATAGGAGTTCGGTTAACCTTTGTCAAAGTAAAAAACTTTGACAAAGGAGTCTGAAGAAGTTCGAGAGAGTGCGAGGAAAACTCTGTGATAGGAGTTCGGTTAACCTTTGTCAAAGTAAAAAACTTTGACAAAGGAGTCTTATAAAGGAGTCTAAACAAGTCTTAAGAAGTCTAAAGGAGTCTAAAGAGGTTCGAGAGAGTGCGGGGAAAACTTTGTGATAGGAGTTCGATTAATCTTTGTCAAAGTAAAAAACTTTGACAAAGGGGTGCGTATTGATTAGATTTTAGTTTTGGAATTATTCGATGCAATGCAGGTAATTAATAAAGTAATTTTCAGGTTCGTAGACAGTGCCATCTAATTCAGATATTAATTCTTTTTTCAAAACATAATCTTCTGTTTCCGTGAGGAATTTAATTCGGATGAAAGAAATAGGGGATTCTTTTAGAGCAGCATAATTTTGCTTATTTAAAGTAAATTGACCGGACAAGATCCGATTGTCAAAGCCTTTGTCATCACGAACCATTGTTCCACAATTATCAGCATCGGTCTGGAAAAGGCTAATTATTTTTCCATTTAGTAATTGGATATAAATACGGGAGTTTTTATCAAAACAATTGGCTTTGATAAAATCTTTGCTTTTTTCTATAAACTGAACTTTTAGAGAAGGTTTAGCATCGGTTAAAACTAGAGAGGTAAAAATATATTTTGAATTACCGGCAAATACTTTTTCGTAGATCATATAGTCTTTAGTAGTTTTATAGGTTCCGATTGAATCGGTCACATCTTCGCTTATTTCACAGGGTTTTTGAGCGATAGCATTGAAAGAAAAAAGAGCGAAAGCGATTAGTACAAATAATTTCATGAGAATCAAATTTTGGTGCAAATTAATACAATTTTATTGTTATTCAAATCGGTTGTAAAAAAACAATAGTTATTTCCCCCATCTTTTATTTTCCATTTTTTACGGATCAGTTCCACAGTCTCCGGAAAGTTTCGTATTGTAATGTTAGCCTTTTGATTTTCAAGGAATTGCTTCATATTTGGTTTGGTGTAAGCCAAACATTGCTGGATTCGAAAAACGCGGGTAGGAATCATTAGCAACTGATCCGAAGTATACAAATGAGAATGCTGCTGTAATTTATCAATAGCATAAAGGGCACTTACAGCCTCAAATCCACCTGATTTCATAATGGCCGCATTGGGTTCATAGAGATAGGTTTTGGGCAGGCTGTAGGTCGCCTTTAGGCTGTTGTCCTGAAATTCGAATTCAAATTCATCCTGCGCCTCTTTTCGAATATTGACCGTTTTAATGGTTGGATTATTGCCGAATCCTTTTTCAATTTCCCAAAGGATTTCTTTTACTTCGTTTTCTAAGGCAACAATATGAACTGTTTTTACGTATTGGAGTTCTGTTAATCCAGCGCTGATGTCTAAGATAGGGGCCGTTTTAATCAGGATATTCGGGCTGTAGTCAAAATAGAAGTCCAATAATTCAGGCACGTTTGGAAGGCAGTCTTTGAGTAGAAACACCTTGCCTTTGAGATCATTTCTGCGAGAAGGATCGATGTAAATCCAATCGAATTTTTGATTCAGTTGCTTTAAAATAGTAGTGCTATCACCGGCAAGGCAGTCGATATTGGTTACTTTTAATTGTTGGAAGTTGTGAGCAACAATTTCGGATAATTCGGTATTGATTTCGCAATGTACGATTTTTTCTATTTTCTTAGCGAAAAAGTAATCATCGACTCCAAAGCCTCCACTAAGGTCAATAAGGCTTAGGCCAGCTACTAGTGATGATTTGTAGTGGGCTGTTTTTTCAGAAGAAGTTTGCTCGATGGAAACTTTCGAAGGGTATAAAATATTCTTTGTACCAAACCAAGTGGGCAATTTGGTTTTAGACTTCGTTTTAGAAGCAATCTGATGGATAACATCAGTCCAATTTACTTCAGCAAATGGATTCTTTTGTAATGCTAATGTTTTGATTTCGTTATCAATATTAGCATCGATGAATTCCTGAATGTCCAAATTTAGAAGTAACGAATTCAAGATTATATGTTTTTAGTGAGCAGTTTTATAATGGTGTTTTCTGGAAAAAATTCCTTTCCGAAAACCTTAAGTATTGTAAAAAGTGGAACGGCAACAATCATTCCTAGAATTCCAAAAAGGAAACCAGCAATTAATATTACCAGAAAAATTTCGAGAGGATGGGAACTTACGCTTTTAGAAAAGATAATAGGCTGGCAAACATTGTTGTCTATGATTTGGACAATCCAAAAACCAAGGAGTACATACATGGTTAGCGGTAAAGTTTGGGTTTGAAAATCTGCATTAAGGTTTCCAATCATCGTTAAAACGGCTGCTAGAATGGAGGCTATCAATGGGCCAACATAAGGAATGATATTTAGAACGGCACATATAAAAGCAATGACAATAGCACTTTCGACACCAAAAATAAGTAATACAATTAGGTAGAGGATGAAAACTATAAATAATTGGATCAACAATCCGATAAAATAGCGGGTGAGTAGGTGGTTAATTTTACCTAAGGAATTCAAAATTTTCTCTTCTTGATTGTCCGGGATTAATTTTCTGGCTCCTTTAAGAAAAACACTCCGGTCTTTGAGAAAGAAAAAAGTAATGAAAAGCACTGATGCTAATCCGATTCCAAAATCAGTTATGGTGCCTAGAATGATATTTAATAAATTAGGGATAAAATCAAAATTCAGTTTGGAGCTGATGTTGGCTTCCGAAAGCATTTTTGGAGCGTCAATATGATGGCTTTTCAAAAATGCAACTATCTGATTGACTAATTCGAGAGTATCTTTTTCGATTTCTGCTGTATTTAGGAGGGATAAATTGGCGCCTTGTGCTATGATAAGAGGCACAAACATCATAATGAAACTAGCTATTATCAAAATGAAAATAAATAAAGTAGCTACAGTTGCTCCGTTATTATTGAATTTTAATCTTCTTTTGAAAAAAGATAAAATGGGATTTCCAATGAGCGTGAGGATAAAAGCAACTAGGATATAGAGGATTACAGATTGTATGAGGTAGAGAAAATATAAACTCATACTTATTAATACCAGGACTCCAATTGCTCTAAGAATTCCGTTTGCTAGTATTTTTTCATTCATCATTCGTTTGTATTTAGAGTATAAAGATAGTTAAATTGCTTTTGGCTTTAGGCCATTAGCTTTTAGCTAATAGTTAACGGCCTTTAACTTAATTGTTGAAAATATAATTAAGAATATTGGCTCCCATTTTTAGGGCTTTGAGGCGAACTTCGGGTGGGTCGTTATGTACTTCTTCATCCTCCCAGCCATCTCCTAAATCGGATTCAAAAGAATATAAAAGCAGCAGTCGATTTTCATAGAAAATTCCGAAGGCCTGCGGGCGTTTCCCGTCATGTTCGTGAATTTTGGGAATACCAGCGGGGAAGGAAAATGGTTTTTGGAAAATAGGATGTGTGGCCGGTATTTCAACTAAATTAGTATTGGGGAATATCTTTTTGATTTGTTTTCGAATGTATTCGTCCATACCATAATTGTCATCGATATGGAGAAAGCCGCCAGATGTTAGATAATTCCTCAGATTTATAACATCAGCATCGCTAAAAACCAC
>CANEZU010000122.1 GCA_947444255.1 Flavobacteriaceae bacterium
ATCGGAGCTGGGATTGCAGGATTAACAGCCGCTGTACATTTGCACCGAAAAGGTCACAAAGTCAAAATTTTAGAAGCTAGTGATCGTGCAGGCGGTAGAATAAAAACAGATTTAATCGAGGGATTCCGACTTGACAGAGGTTTTCAGGTTTTACTCACTGCTTATCCAGAAACCAAAGATTTATTAGATTATGAAAAACTAAATCTAAAGCGCTTCTTGCCTGGCGCAACTGTATTATATGACGGTGGACAATTTGAAATTGCAGATCCTTTTCGAAGGCCTTCAGCACTTTTTTCTACGCTTTTTGCACCAGTGGGATCTCTAAATGACAAAATAAATACTCTTTTTCTTAAAAATAAATTACTCAATATTTCAATCCCTGAGATTTTCAAACAAGACGAACAAAAAACAATTAACCAACTAGCTGAATATGGATTTAGTCCAAAAATGGTGAATCGTTTTTACAAACCCTTTTTCTCTGGAATTTTCTTAGAAAACGAATTAACAACTTCGCAACGCATGTTTGATTTTGTGATGAAAATGTTTTCGGAAGGAGATGCTGCATTACCCGCTCTTGGAATGGAAGAAATTCCGAAACAATTAGTCGCCATGCTACCTGAAAATTCAATCCTATATAATGTAAAAGTTAGTCAAATAGAAAATGGCAAAATACACACTGAAGACGGAACTTCTTTTGAAACTAATAAAATTCTAATTGCAACGGAAGCTACTGCTTTTGCAAAAGATTACATTCCAGCTTCGAAAACAAAATCGAATTCGGTTACAAATGTCTATTTCAAAGCCAATAAAGCACCTACAAATAAAGCCGTAGTAATTTTAAATGCTTCAAAAAACAAAAAATGGGTCACTAATTTTACTGTAATGTCTAATGTTTCTGAGGATTATGCTCCAAAAGGAAAAGTTTTATTATCTGTTTCTTACAATGGAATTCCTACTATCGATAATTTGGCTTTAGCCGATGCTATGAAAATGGAATTACAACAGTGGTATGGAGAAGACGTATTTGAATGGGAATTATTGAAAGTTTACACTATCAATTATGCTTTACCAAAACAGGAAAATATTAGTAATGAATTGAATACAGATCAAATTCAACTTTCAGAGAATCTTTTTATATGTGGTGATCATTTGCTAAACGGTTCCATTAATGCAGCGATGAAATCGGGCAGATTAGCTGCAGAATTGATAGACAGCCTATAGAAAACCTTGTATTTGTTAACTTTAACAATTCAAAATCTATTATCAATATTCGTTACTATATATTTGGTCCTACAAATTACAATTATGGAAGAATGTATCTCGATTTTTGATATGCTTAAAATTGGAGTCGGGCCTTCCAGTTCGCACACTTTAGGACCTTGGCGGGCAGCAGAACGTTTTCTGAGCGAATTAAGGAGTGAAAATCTTATTTCTTCAACTATCCGAGTTAAAGTAGATTTATACGGTTCGCTTTCGTTAACCGGAAAAGGCCACGCTACCGATTTGGCTTTGATGCTTGGTTTAAGCGGCCAAGATCCAGAAAATATCCCTATCCAAAATATAGCTGGAATCACTAAAAATATAGAAGATAATAAAGAGATAAATCTCGGAAATGAAAAACAGATTCCTTTCTATTTCCTTCAAGATATAGTTTTTAATAGGGACTTTTTACCTTTTCATTCCAACGGTTTAATTTTTACAGCCTTTACTTCTGATAATCAAGAATATTCTGCAACTTATTATTCTATAGGAGGCGGATTTGTTGTTAAAGAAGAACGTATTAATGCCAAAAAGAAAATAAAAATAAAATGTGCCTTTCCTTTCACCATCGATAAAGCTTCCGAACTTTTAAATTTTTGTAAATCTGAAAATAAAAAAGTTTCTGAAATCGTATATGAAAACGAAAAATCAATGCGTTCTGAGACCGAGATCCAAAATGAAATAATGCGTATTTGGAATGTCATGCTAGAAAGCATGTATACCGGATGTCATTCGGAAGGAATTCTACCTGGTGGATTAAATGTGCGGCGACGCGCTTTTGATATGCACCAAAACCTTATTGGTTTAACTAATTATGATAGTCCCCAAACTTGGCTCGAACAAATTAGAACGACCGAAGTAAAATTTCGACAAATCTTGAAATGGGTAAGCTGCTTTGCCTTAGCTGTAAATGAAGTAAATGCCGCATTAGGTCGTGTCGTAACGGCTCCAACTAATGGAAGCGCAGGAGTAATTCCAGCTGTCTTAATGTACTATTTGGTAATAGAAAATCACGAAGCAGGTGAAAAAGAAATCAAGCAATTCCTTTTAGTTGCAAGTGAAATAGGAAGTATCTTCAAAAAAGGCGCTACTATTTCTGCCGCAATGGGCGGTTGTCAAGCCGAAATTGGAGTTTCGTCTTCAATGGCTGCCGCAGCTTTATGTGAGTTGATGGGCGGAACTCCTGAACAAGTTTTAATGGCTGCCGAAATCGCAATGGAACACCATCTTGGTTTAACATGCGATCCAATAGGTGGTTTGGTTCAAATACCTTGTATTGAACGAAATACTATGGGAGCTATAAAAGCAATACATGCAGCCGAATTGGCTTTAGAAACCAATCCAAAAAATGCCAAAGTACCTTTAGACAAAGTAATAGACACGATGTGGCAAACCGCTAAAGACATGAATCACAAATACAAAGAAACATCAGAAGGAGGCTTAGCGATTGCAGTAAACATGTCCGACTGCTAGATTACTTTCTTGTTATATTATACAAATTTAATTTAGTACTAATTTTATTAAATTTGCAATTCACAAACCTATATTTGCAAATCGATATCGTTATCGGAATTTAATTCTTAAATCATAAAAATGTCTGCAGCTAAAAAAGATTACAAAAGAGTTACTACCAAGTCATTAATTGAAATGAAAGCCAATGGCGAAAAAATTTCAATGCTCACAGCCTATGATTATTCTATGGCAAAAATTGTAGATGCAGCTGGTGTAGATGTTATTTTAGTTGGGGATTCTGCTTCAAATGTTATGGCAGGTCATGAAACAACGCTACCCATAACTTTAGATCAAATGATTTACCATGCTTCATCAGTAGTGAGAGCTATTGACAGAGCTTTAGTTGTGGTTGATTTGCCTTTTGGAAGTTATCAATCTGATCCAAAAGAAGCTTTACGCTCCTCTATTAGAATTATGAAAGAAAGTGGTGGTCATGCTGTAAAATTAGAAGGCGGAAGTGAAATTAAAGATTCTATCAAAAAAATATTAAACGCCGGAATTCCAGTAATGGGTCATTTGGGTTTGACTCCACAATCTATCTATAAATTTGGGACATATACCGTTCGTGCCAAAGAAGAAGAAGAAGCCGAAAAGCTGATGCAAGATGCTAAACTTCTTGAAAAAATTGGTTGTTTTGCTTTGGTTTTAGAAAAAATTCCTGCGCATTTAGCAGAAAAAGTAGCGCAAAGTATTTCAATTCCTGTAATTGGAATTGGTGCTGGCGGTGGAGTCGACGGCCAGGTTTTAGTAATTCATGATATGCTAGGAATGAATAATGAATTTAGCCCTCGTTTTTTGAGAAGATATTTAAACTTATACGAGCTAATGAATAAAGCCATCAGTCAGTATGTTACCGATGTAAAATCATCTGATTTTCCAAATGAAAAAGAGCAATATTAAATAGTTCGTTTAAATCAAAAACTATTGTTAATTTTGCCAGAAATCAGATACTCATTTTTATGTCACAAACAGCACGAACTATTATTGTAATTCCTTGTTATAATGAAGAAACAGGAATTGCAATTGAGGAATATTCTTCTTTTCTTGAGGCTAATTCAGAGGTGCTAATTTGTTTTGTAAATGATGGTTCAACTGATTCTACACTTTTGATTTTAAATACCCTAAAAGATAAATATCAGAACCAAATTCATATTTTATCTCAAGAAAACCAAGGAAAAGCCGAAGCTGTAAGAACTGGGATAAGCTATTGTAATTTAAACTTCAATCATCAATATATAGGTTATTTGGATGCAGATTTAGCCACAACATTAGAGGAATTTATTGAACTTGAAAAATATTTAATTGGAGACATCTCTTTTTCTTTTGGATCCCGAATTAGAAAAATAGGATCTACGATTGAACGAGAAACCAGCCGATTTCTAGTAGGCAGAATAATTGCTACTTTTATTTCTCAACAATTGGATTTAAAAGTTTATGATACCCAATGTGGTTCCAAACTTTTTACAAAAAACACTTCAGAACTTTTATTTGAAGAAAAATTTATATCTAAATGGTTGTTTGATGTTGAACTATTTCATCGGATGATACGATTTCACGGGAAAGAAAATGCAATTCGAAAAATGTACGAAGTACCATTAAAGATGTGGGTTGAAAAAGGAAATTCAAAAGTAAAATTCACCTATTTTTTCAAACTTTGGTTAGATTTATATGAAATTAGTTCCAATTATAAAAAATAAAAAACGCTCCTTTATTTAATCATAATAAATACAAAATGATTTCAGAAAAATTAAAAAACAATTCTTACGTACTTTATCTATCTGTAATTATTTTATTAGTATTTAGACTATTACTAATTGGTACAATTCCATTATTAGACAAAACAGAAGCTCGATATGCTGAAATAGCAAGAATAATGTGGGAAACAAAAGAGTGGATTGTTTTGCAAATAGATTACGGAGTACCATTTTGGGCAAAACCACCTTTATCAACTTGGTTGTCTGCATTGAGTTTTACAATCTTTGGAATTAACGAATTTGCAGCTCGTTTTCCCTCCTACTTGTTGAATGTTTTAATACTTATCGTTACAGGTAAAATAGTGCAAAAAGAAGGTTATTCTTTTTATTTACCCGGATTTATATTGTTAACAATGCCTGAATTTTTAATTCATACCGGTGTTGTTTCTACTGATACTGCATTTGTTTTTTGCTTGACAATGATGATGATTGCCTTTTGGAAGACAATGAATAGCGAAACAAAAACAGCCTGGAATTATCTCTTTTTTATCGCTTTGGGTTTTGGATTATTATCCAAAGGACCTTTAGTGTTAGTCCTAACTTTCCCTCCACTTTTTTTATGGTGCTTGATTGAACGAAAACGCTTTTTTGAATTTTTCTCTAAATTTTCCTGGATTCTTGGAATATTTATAAGCTTGGGAATTTCTATTCCCTGGTATTATTTGGCAGAACAAAAAACTCCTGGTTTTATAGATTATTTTATTATTGGAGAACATTACAAACGTTTTGTGGAACCGGGATGGAAAGGTGATTTATATGGAAGTGGTCACTCTCAACCTCTAGGAATGATTTGGGTATTTATGATTGCTTTTGGTTTTCCATGGATTCAAATCGTACTTTATAAATTATGGCAAAATCGCAAAAAAGTACTCACTAATAGTTGGCTTTCTTTTCTAGTATTATGGCTTTTTTGGACACCTGTGTTTTTTACACTTTCCAGAAATATCCTTCATACTTATATGCTCCCGATGACCGTTCCAATCATGTTTTTAATGGTTTATTGGTGGAAAGATTTTTCTAACAAAAAGGTATTAATTCGAACCGCTTTATTTTTTCCACTTATCGTTTTTATAGCTTATTTTGTATTTGTAGCAACAGGAATTGTCAATGACAAAATGAATTCTGATAAATATCTTTTAGAAAGTACTAATATAAATAAAGAAGTACCTGTATATTACTGGAAAGAAAAAAGTTATTCCGGTCAATTTTATTCTAATGGTAAAGCAAAAATATTGGCAAATGAAACGGAACTTGATTCAGCTATAAACAAAAACAAGAAAATCATTTTAGTAATATTTAAGAATGCTGAAAGTGAAATTCCGAAAGAACTTTTAAGCAAATTAATCAGGGTAGAAAGCAATTACAAAACTGCTATTTACAAATCAAAGCAATAGATAAAACCAATTGAAAAAAGAATTATCCAATAAAAATAACCTCCAAATCCTTCATGAAGACAATCACATCATCGTGCTAAACAAACGTGTGGGAGATATTGTGCAAGGTGACAAAACAGGTGATAAGCCCTTGAGTGAAGTGGTTAAAGAATATATAAAAGACAAATACAATAAACCAGGTGAAGTTTATCTTGGTGTAGTTCATCGACTAGATCGTCCTACAACTGGAATCGTAGTTTTTGCACGAACAAGTAAAGCTTTAACACGTTTGAATGAACTATTTAAAAATAGAGAGACTCAAAAAACATATTGGGCGATAGTAAAAAATAAACCTTTAAAGATAGAAGACCGTTTAATTCATTACATCAAAAGAAACGAAAAAAACAACACTTCAAAAGCTCACATTAAAGAAGTTCCTGATAGTAAAATGGCCAGTTTAGATTATAAAATAATTGCTAGTTTAAATAATTATTTCGCACTAGAAATCAATCTATATACTGGAAGACACCATCAAATTCGGGCACAACTTTCCGCTATTGGATCACCAATAAAAGGCGATTTAAAATATGGTTTTGACCGAAGTAATCCAGATGGAGGGATTCACCTTCATGCCAGAAAATTGATATTCATTCATCCCGTTACAAAAGAAAATATTCAAATCATTGCCCCTCCTCCTGATGATGCAATTTGGAATGCTATCTAATAAATATAATGCTTTGAAATAATTTATTTTGTTATAAATTAACTAATTTTAATATTTGATAATAACTAAAAGCAAAAAAATGAAAAACAGTATTCTAATCTTCAGTTTATTTTTCTTGCACCCCATTTTTGCACAAGATCATTTTTCTGGGGTAACAACCTCTAAACGTGTTGGAATTATTAATATTGGAATGAATCCCTCTGAGTTAGCAAATTTGGCTAGCAAATTTGAAGTACAATTTTTTGCGGCTAGCATAAATATTTCTAATAACAAAGTAGGATTCAAAGATATTGTTAACGGAAATAATTTAGAAAATCAAATATTCAAAGGAGAAAGTCCCGTTAATTTTAATGTAGATGCTGAATTTTATGGTCCTGGAGCTGCTATAAAATTATTAGGTTGGGGATTTGCAATAAGTTCAAAAGGGCATGTTAAAGCAAATATTATTGACGTAGATCCTAAACTTGGTGATACTTTTTCCAATAGCATATTGAACTCCATTGGCAGTTCTAGCATTCTATCAAATAATAACAACCAGCGAATAAATACCACCTCTTGGGGAGAAGTTGGGTTTTCTGTAGCACATTCCGTATTTAAAAATGAAAAGAGTTCACTGAATGGTGGTTTAACATTAAAACTTTTATTTCCAGGTTCTTATGCAAATATAGGTGCCGGAAATTTTAATGGAACTCTTTCAACTAGTATCTCCGGAAATGCACAACTGACAAATGCTAACGCCAATTTAAATATTGCGTACACGGGTAGTTTAGCAAATAGCTTTAAAAATGCAAGTGATTACACCCAATCTGTTTTTGGAAATTTAAATGGCATGGCTGCAGATATAG
>CANEZU010000123.1 GCA_947444255.1 Flavobacteriaceae bacterium
TACGAATCTGAAATCATTCATTATCTTTCGGAACGCCATTTGGTGTGTTTTGAAGAAGCTGCCGAACTAGCCCAATGGGATTTCCCACCCAGTTTGCAAATGTATCCTCTAGGCAGGCCCAAATCACCATGGCAATACAATGCTGAACTGATGCCTTTTTTAGAAAAGGAAATCCGGAATTTTGATGTATTCATTGTTAATGGTTTGTGGTCTTATCATAGTTATGCCAGCATAAAAGCAGTATTGGAATTTCGGAAAAAATATCCAAAAGAAAAATCCCCCAAGATTTATATTATGCCTCATGGGATGCTCGATCCTTGGTTTCAAAAGGATCCGAGCCGTAGATTGAAATCCATACGGAATTCTATTTATTGGTATTTCATAGAAAAAAAAGTAATTAATTCTGCCGATGGTTTGTTGTTTACCTGCGAAGAAGAATTGCTATTGGCGCGAACCAGTTTCCAGGGCTATCATCCTAAGAAAGAACTTAATATCGGTTATGGCATTGAAGCTCCCCCTTCAAAATCCAATAGTATGATAGCTGCTTTTCAGAAAGACTATGCAATAGATGCTCATGAACCTTATTTGTTGTTTTTGAGTCGAATTCACCCTAAAAAAGGATTGGATTTAGTATTCGAAGCTTATGAGCAGCTATTAGACACTCCCGAATACGCACAGAAAATGCCTCTATTGCTCGTTGCGGGACCTGGTATCGAAAGCGAGTATGGAAAAAAGCTGATTGACTATATGGAGCAACATCCAAGGGTAAAAGAAAAAGTTCGCTTGCTTGGTCATTTATCCGGGGATGCTAAATGGGCTGCTATTTATGGCTGTGAGGCTTTTGTATTACCCAGTCATCAAGAAAATTTTGGTATTGCAGTAGCAGAAGCTTTGGCTTGCTACAAGCCTGTACTGATAAGCAATAAAGTAAACATATACCGAGAAATTGAAGAAGGTGGTGGCGGACTAATTAATGATGATAGCTTAGAAGGAACAGTTGCCAATCTTATAAATTGGATGAATTCGAGTGAGGGTATTCAAGTACAAATGGGTGAAGATGCTTTTGCGGTTTACGAAAAACATTTTGATGTAAAGAATGCAGTTAGTAAATTATTGTCGGTTATAGGAGCAAACTAATAATTAAGTCTAAACACTTATTTAAAAATAAAAATTATCTTGGATTTATCTACTTACAGTCATTCTTTTAGCTTGAAAAATAAAATGGGAAGATTGGTTTGGAATATTAGTGCTGTAATTTTATTTCATCCATTTGGCTCAAGATTATTACGAAAATGGAGGGTATTGGTACTAAAATGTTTTGGTGCCAAAATTGAATGGTCCTCTCATATTTATTCCTCTGTACGAATATGGGCCCCTTGGAATTTAGAAATAGGCGTTAATTCTAGTCTGGGTCCCGAAGTAGATTGTTACAATCAAGGAAAAATCAGTATTGGAGCGAATACGGTAATATCCCAAAAAACTTATTTGTGTGCTTCTTCTCACGATTATACTATTTCCAGTTTTCCTTTAGTACTAAAGCCAATCCATATTGGTGATGGAGTCTGGATTGCTGCGGCTGCTTTCATAGGGCCTAATGTTAGTATTGGTAATCATTCTGTTATTGCTGCTAGGGCAGTTGTTATAAAGGATGTTGAAGAAAATACAATCGTAGGAGGTAATCCTGCAAAATTTATAAAAAATAAAAACCTTGGAAAATAAATTTAGCATTATTGTATTAACCTACAATGAAGAAGAAAGTCTGGAGGGGTGTTTAAATTCCATAGCGTGGTGTGATGATATTGTGATCATTGACAGTTATAGTAGTGATGGAACTCAAAGCATAGCTACAAAATTGGGAGCAAGGGTTTTCGAAAATAAATTTACAGACTTTGCTCAACAACGTAATTTTGCCAATGATACGATTGATTTCAAACACGAATGGGTATTTCATTTGGATGCCGATGAACATTTTACGACTGCTTTAAGAGCCGAATGTAATCAAGCCATCGCAGATTATGAATATGGTGCTTTTTTAGTACCGGCTAAAGAAATTCTATGGGGTACCTGGTTAAAATATTCGGCTGGTAGAGTCTATCAAATGCGTTTTCATAAACTAACGGATGCCCGTTTTGAACAATACGGTCATGGGCAGCGTGAAGCAGATCTCACAAAAGGATTGGGAAAATTAAACGAAGCCTACAAGCATTATTTTTTTAGCAAGGGATTGAATCACTGGTTTTTTAAACATCTCAAATACGCTTCGGAGGAGGTTGTAAATGAACAAAATGTCAGTTTCAAAAACATACCCTTTGGCAAACTAATCAATGGAAAAGCCATTGAAAAAAGACGCGTATTAAAAGCGATAAGTTATAAAATACCCTTTCGTCCTATATTTAAATTTTTGTACATGTATGTATTTAAATTGGGATTCTTAGATGGCGCAGTAGGCTTTCGGTTTTGTATCATGAAAAGTATGTACGAGCAAATTATAGTGTTGAAAAAATTAGAATCCAATATATAAAATTATGAAAAAGATAGTAATTACCGGAGGCTTAGGTTTTATAGGTTCCCACACTGTTGTGGAATTAGAAAACCAAGGTTATGAAGTCATTATAATTGATAATTTATCCAATTCTTCCCTTGACGTTTTAAATGGAATTGAAAAAATCACGGGTAACCGTCCTCATTTCGAAAATATTGATTTGAGAAATAAAAAAGCGGTATTTAGGTTTTTTAAAGTTCATTCGGATATCCATGGAGTGATCCATTTTGCAGCTTCAAAAGCGGTTGGTGAAAGTGTGCTTGAGCCCTTGCATTATTACGAAAACAATGTCAGTTCCTTAGTTTATTTGTTACAAGAAGTTACAAATTTAAATAGGCCGATTTCCTTTATATTTAGTTCCTCTTGCACGGTCTATGGTCAGGCTGATACGATGCCTATTAGAGAAGATGCTCCTGTTAAGCTAGCGGAATCTCCATATGGTAATACCAAACAAATAGGCGAGGAGATACTAAAAGACCTCAGCAAGATAGATCCCAATATCAATAGTATTTTATTGCGGTATTTTAATCCAATTGGTGCACATCCTTCTCTAGAAATTGGAGAATTACCTTTGGGAAAACCTCAAAATTTAGTCCCTTTTATTACCCAAACGGCAGCGGGTTTGTATGAGAAGCTAACTGTTTTTGGAGATGATTATCCGACTGCAGACGGAACTTGCGTTCGGGATTATATAGATGTAGTTGATTTGGCTAAAGCCCATGTGGCAGCCTTAAACCGATTATTGACGAATGAAAACGAATCCAATTTTGAAATCTACAATTTAGGTTCTGGTACGGGTAGTTCCGTATTGGAAGTGATCCATAGTTTTGAAAGTGTTTCGGGTCAATCTTTGAATTATTCTATTGGAGAAAGAAGAGCAGGCGATGTAACTGCTGCTTATGCCGATACTTCTTTGGCTAAGACAAAGCTTCATTGGAATACCGAGGTTAGTTTAGACACTTCTGTAGCTAATGCTTGGAAATGGGAAAAGAAAATAAGGGGAATATAACAGTGAAATTAAATCAATCATATTTAATTGAATATAGCGTTTAATATTAATAGGTTAGCCCTAATTGGTCTTGGAGTGACCTTAAATTCATTACTAGAAAACTGTTCTAATCCAAAAAAATTAACTATTTATATCTTATGTGCAGGTTTAAATTGGGAAGATAAAAATAATATTAATATTCTTTTATTGCGATATGGAATAACGAATGCTGTTTTTATTGATTTTAATGCAAAGGAACATTTTGGAAATTTTAATTCTTTACATGGAGACTATACATGTTATGGTTTATTATTATTAGCAGATTATATTTTAGCGGAAAGTGTGTTGTATTTAGATGCTGATCTAGTTATAGAATTAGATGTTTTGGCTGTAGAATTTTTTGATTTTCAAAATAAAGCTATTGCTGCAGTAAATGCCGGAGAAATTCAATTTACTCTTGAAAATAAATTTTTTTGTAATGATCTCGGTCTAAAACCAAATTTGTCCTGTTTTAATTCGGGTATTCTATTACTAAATTTAAAAATGTGGCGTGAAAAAGAAATTAAATACGAATGCTTAAATTTCGCAACTACCCACCCAAACAAATTAACTGGCGATCAAACTATTTTAAATGCCTTATTTGCCGGAAATTTTGCTTATTTGCCTTCTCAATTTAATGTCGCTTGGTATGCTCATAAAAACAGGCCACTTAAAGAACCTGCTATTTTACATTTTGTAGGATCTCCAAAACCATGGGATTTATTTGGAAGCTATTTTCATGGAGGATTTTTAGTTTGGAAAAATTATTTGGATCCAGAATGGAAAAAAGCATATTATAAAAAGAATTATAATGATTTATTAAGAGCTTGGCACATTAGAAGATCTTATGTGAAATCATTTATTTTAAAAATTAAATCATAAATGGATCAGGATAAACAATTTTTAAAGGATTACTTATTTTAAAATGGATCATATGATTTTGGAAGTATTAGTGTTCATTTAATTGCAAAATAAAAAAACAGAAAAAACAGAAAAATTAAACAATGAAAAAAATATTAATTACCGGAGGCGCAGGATTCGTCGGTTCCCATTTGTGCAAGCGTTTGTTAAACGAAGGTAACGAAGTGATATGCTTGGACAATTATTTTACAGGGGCTAAGGCTAATATTGTGGAGCTCTTGGATCATCCTTATTTTGAAATGGTACGCCATGATATCACAGAACCCTATTATGCTGAGGTGGATGAAATCTACAACCTGGCTTGTCCCGCTTCGCCTGTGCATTATCAGTACAATCCCATTAAAACGATTAAGACTTCTGTTTTGGGTGCCATCAATGTTTTGGGTTTGGCAAAGCGTGTTAAAGCGAAAGTATTACAGGCTAGTACCTCCGAAGTATATGGGGATCCTTTGGTACACCCACAACCCGAAAGCTATTGGGGTCATGTAAACCCCATAGGGATTCGTTCTTGTTATGATGAAGGCAAGCGCTGTGCCGAGACTTTGTTTATGGATTACCACAATCAGAATCAGGTCGCGATCAAAATCATTCGTATTTTTAATACCTATGGTCCTAATATGAATCCGGTAGACGGTCGAGTGGTGTCTAATTTTATTGTTCAGGCCTTGCAAGGACGGGATATTACTATTTTTGGTGATGGCTTGCAAACGCGTTCGTTTCAATATGTGGATGATTTGGTGGAAGGAATGATTCGGATGATGGGGTCAGAACCGCAGTTTCTTGGACCCGTCAATTTGGGAAACCCTAATGAGTTTACGATGCTAGAATTGGCCCAAGCCGTTATTGAGTTGACAGGGTCTAAATCAAAAATTATACATATGGCTTTGCCACAGGATGATCCCAAACAAAGACAGCCTGATATTTCATTGGCTAAGGCTAAATTAGGAGGCTGGGAGCCGCAGATTCAGCTAAGAGAAGGATTGATAACTACTATTGGTTATTTTGAGAAGCTTTTACTGACTAATTCGTAAATGATTTAATTGTTTTTTTACCGAAGATTAAAATATTTTTTACCGCAGATTAGTAAAGATTAAAATTAGGATTTTTTTTAATTAGTCTATTTCTATCCTTTAAATTACACACACCCATTTTTTTATTGAAACCTCCCTTTGTTTTTGGTGAGTTTTTAAACCCCCCATTTTTCAAATTCTAAAACAACCTACAAATGCGTATTACTATTATTACGGTATGCTACAACCGTGTGCTTACTATCGAAAAAGCGATTCAGAGTGTTTTGAAACAAAATTATCCCAATATCGAGTACATCATTGTCGATGGGAATTCTACAGATGGTACCCAGGCGGTTATCGCTTCTTATGGGGATCGTATTAGTCAGTATATTTCGGAACCCGATAAGGGGATGTATGATGCGATTAATAAGGGAATTCAACTGGCGACAGGTGATGTTGTTGGGTTGATGCATTCGGATGATGAATTTTATGATGCGCATGCGATTGGTCGAATAGTAGCTTCTTTTGAGCAAGATTCCAAAACGGAAGGCGTTTATGGGGATGGTGTTTATGTGTCGAATGATTCGGAAGAGCGCTTGATTCGGAATCGCATTGGAGGTGCTTTCAGTCTTCAGAAAATAAAATCGGGTTGGCTGCCTTTGCATCCTACTGTGTATTTACGGAAATCAGTTATCGATAAATATGGAGTTTATAATCTTGACTTTAAGATTGCTTCCGATACCGAGTTCTTGTTACGCTATTTGTACAAATACAAAATCAAGATGCGCTATATCAATGCCTATATTGTCAAAATGAGAATGGGGGGTATGAGTACGAATGCCAGCCGCGCCATAGAAGTTTTACAGGAAGATTACAAAATTTACAAATATCACGGTTTATCTGCCTTCCGAGTGGTTTTTCAGAAAAAAACTATAGCCTTAAAACAATATTTAGTTCATTAAACACTATACTTAACCCTAGTAGAATTCGTGTTAGAACTATTAAAAAAGACAAATAGGATGCACATCCTAAAATTTACCTTAATCCCCTTTATGAAAAAAATTGCTTTCCCACTATTTCTGCTGTTCCTTTTGATCCTTCAGTCCTGTGCCACCAAGAAAAACATGTTGTATCTGCAAGATTTAGATGCTTACAACAATACGACCGTGTCCTATGCCACCACTAAGATACAGCCTAATGATATTTTGAAAATTACCGTAAGTGACCTTAATCCATTAGTAGCCGCACCCTTTAATATAAGTGAAGGCAGTGGACAACAAATGTCGGTAGAAATGATGAAATTAAGTGGTTATTTGGTCACTCCAGAGGGTATGATTAGTATGCCAGTTCTGGACACGATTCAGGTTGTTGGGTTGCGACCTGCGAATTTAGAAAAGAAAATTAAAGCCCGCTTAATTAATGATGGCTATCTCGTGAATCCAACGGTGCAGGTTCGGGTCATCAATAATAAATTTACCATTTTAGGGGAAGTGCAATCGCCCGGCGTTAAACCTTTTACCGAAGAATCTATTGGCTTGCTTGATGCTTTGGGGATGGCTGGGGATCTTACTTATGGCGGGATTCGCAGGGACATCAAACTTATTCGAGAATTGGAGGGCAAGCGATTGGTCTATCATATTGATTTAACCACGGCGGCCTGGATGTCGAATCCTGAATTCCGGATTCGACAAAATGATGTGATTGTGGTAACGCCCAATAAGCTTCGCGTAAACAGTGCTGGATTGATTAAAGATCCTCTACAACCAATCGGAATTATAGCCTCGCTTTTGACCCTTTACTTTTTAATAATACGATAACAGTTACAATGGATTTTAAAAAAGAATTTTTCAAGTATTTACAGTATTGGCCTTGGTTTGTGCTTAGTTTAGTAGTATTTGTATCCTGTGCCTATTTTTATATTAATACCGTTCCCCCTACCTATCAAAGTTCGGCTCTTATTTATA
>CANEZU010000124.1 GCA_947444255.1 Flavobacteriaceae bacterium
ATTTTGGGTTTAAAACCAAGAGCGGAATAATCATTTCTTCCAAGGAAATTCCACCATGCTGATAGCTGTTCTTATAATAACTTACATAATGATTGTAGTTGTTTACATAAGCCAGGAAAAAATCGTTTTTGGCAAATATATAGGAACTACTCATATTTATAGTTGGTAATCCTATTCTTTTTGGCTCTTTAACAGCATAGACATCCTTGTCTTCATAGGTCAAACTGCGTCCCGTTTTATACCTTAGATTTAAACTGGTGTTTTTGTCCCCAATTACTTTCGATGGATTTCGAACATTTATAGTTCCGTGATCTGTAGTTAATACCAATTTGAAACCCATTTTTTGGGCCTGTTGGATAATGTCCAATAGAGGGGAATTCTTAAACCAACTCAAAGTCAAAGAGCGATAAGCTTTGTCATCTGAAGCGAGTTCTTTGACCACATCCATTTCGGTTTTAGCATGCGAAAGCATATCTACAAAATTGTAGACAACAGTAACTAAATTATTGTCTTTTAATGCTTTGAAGTTTTCGGCTAGCTTTCGTCCACTCGCAAGATTCGTGATTTTAAAATAATCCTGTTTGATGTTTAAGCCTAGCTTTTTTAAATGTGCCGCAAGAAATTCAGCCTCATAAAGGTTTTTTCCTCCTTCTTCCACATCATTTTTCCAATATTGTGGAAATTGTTTTTCCATTTCCAAAGGGGTTAATCCGGAGAAAATAGCATTCCGAGCATATTGTGTTGCTGTAGGTAAAATGGAATAATAGGGAATCTCTTTTTCTATTTTATAATGATTACTCACCACACTTTCAAAAGATTTCCATTGGTCGTAACGCAAATTATCAATGACCACAAACAAAACGGCTTTGTCTTTTTTGACGATTTCCGGAACCACCACTTCTCTGAATAAGGTATGGGAAAGAATCGGTTTGTCTGCTTTTGGCTCAAACCAATCCTCGTAATTGCGTTCTATGAATTTTCCAAATTGAGAATTGGCCTCTGTTTTTTGTGATTCCAGAATTTCAATCATACTTTGGTCTTCGATATTTTCAAGCTCGAGTTCCCAAAAAATCAACTTCTTATACAATTCAATCCAATCTTCATAAGTGCGTACCATTCCCATTTCCATAGCAATTTTCCGAAATTCCTTTTGATAATCCAAAGTCGTTTTTTCGGAAATAAGTCTCGAATGGTCTAAGTTTTTCTTTAAACTCAGTAAAATTTGATTCGGATTTACTGGTTTTATAAGATAATCAGCAATTTTAGAACCAATCGCCTCCTCCATGATATATTCCTCCTCACTCTTGGTAATCATGATTACTGGTGTAGTGGATTTTTTCTCCTTCATCTCCTGCAAAGTCTCTAAACCACTCATTCCAGGCATGTTTTCATCAAGAAAGACAATATCAAAATTACCTTCTTCAAATACATCTATAGCATCAAGCCCATTATTGCAGGTCGTTACCTCATAGTTCTTTTTCTCTAAAAATAAGATATGTGGTTTGAGTAAATCGATTTCGTCGTCTACCCAAAGTATTTTTATTTTGTCCATATGTTTGAATTCAATTTCACTGCCGCAATTTAACAAATAGCAAACAAATGAAGTATTAAAAATTGTATAAAATTGTCTAGCACCTTTTTAGTAGGCGTGCTCTTTGAAATTGTATCTTTGATTTTGTATTAAATTATAATTTTAATCCAATTTAATTTTTATAAATCAGAATTAAGTGACAGTTTTACATTCCAAATAAAAGAGGAGCAGTACAATGAAAGAACTACTAGAAAAAACCTACGGATTTATTTTTGAAGAAAAACTCATCGACGAAATTGCTACAGTTTCGGCTCTTAGAGATTTTAAAGAAGGCGATGTTCTCATTGATTTTGGAGACTACATAAAAAAAATGCCACTGCTTATTAGTGGTGCCATAAAAATATCCCGAGAAGATTTTGACGAAGGGGAATTGCTTCTTTATTTTATCGAAAAAGGAGATACTTGCGCCATGACAATGGCCTGCTGCATGGGAGAAACAAAGAGTGAAATTAGAGCAACTGCCGAAACCAATGGAACCGTGATTATGATTCCCGTGAATAAAATGGAAGAATGGCTTGGGAAATACAAAAGCTGGAGAAATTTTGTTTTTAATAGCTATAATAATCGTTTAAAAGAAATGCTATCCGCCATTGATAATCTTGCTTTTATGAATATGGACAAGCGTCTTCTGACCTATCTCACCGAAAAATCCAAAATTAATAAATCAAACGAGATTCAAAATACACACCAGGAAATTGCCTACGATTTACATACTTCCAGAGTGGTAATATCCAGATTGCTGAAAGCGCTGGAAAAGGAAGGCAAAATTAGATTAAATCGCGCTTCGATAGAATTGTTAAAGCTTAAGTAACATTTGTTGCAAAACGATGTTCTAAAAACGCACATCTTTGTATTCGCAAATAAATAACAGATGGATTTTTCTCAAGATTTAGGATATGTTTTGGCCATTTTTGTAGGTATTACTCTCGGTATGATTGGTAGTGGTGGATCGATTTTATCCGTTCCCGTTCTGGTTTATGTCATGCAAGTAAATCCTGTTTTGGCAACCGCCTATTCCTTATTTATTGTAGGTACTTCCGCTTTGATAGGCGGAATCCAAAAAGCCAAACAAAAATTAGTCGATTTTAAAAAGGCAGCTATATTTGGAATTCCAACCCTGATTTCGGTATTTCTTACGAGAAAATTTCTGATGCCAATGCTCCCGGATTCCATTCCTTTAGCCTTTGATTTTCACCTCCAGAAATCAGTCTTGATTATGCTGGTTTTTGCACTTGTAATGATTTTTGCCGCCCTGCAAATGATCCGTCCCCACAAAGAAATACAGCTTGAAAATTCAAATCATCTTAATTATTTCCAAATTCTACTTCAGGGAATTCTCATCGGCACAGTTGCCGGATTCGTGGGAGCTGGCGGTGGTTTCCTGATAATTCCAGCTTTAATTTTCCTCGCTAAAACACCCATGAAAAAGGCCGTAGGAACCTCTCTTTTTATTATTGCTGCTCAATCCTTAGTAGGCTTTATTGGAGATCTTCAAAATAGTGAAATAATGGACTGGCGCTTGTTGTTGATTTTTACTACAGGTTCTGTTATAGGCGTTTTTATAGGAAATTCATTCGGTAAAAAAATGGCAGGCGATAAACTTAAAACCGCCTTCGGTTGGTTTGTACTGTCAATGGGGCTATTTATAATTGTAAAAGAACTTTTGGGTTCCTAATGATTTCCCAAATGTAACTTTTGTTACCGCCTATGTTTTAAAAATTAAATAAATTTACAGTATGAAAAAATTGGAAAGAATGAAAATAGAACAAATATACACAGGATGTCTTTCACAAGGCGCCTATTACATAGAAAGTAATGGCGAAGTAGCCATTATCGATCCTTTGCGCGAAGTGGGGCCTTATATCACTAAAGCCAAAACAAATAATTCCAAGATTAAATATATTTTTGAAACCCATTTCCATGCTGATTTTGTAAGTGGTCATGTTACTTTGGCCGAAAAAACAGGAGCGCCAATTGTATTCGGCCCCAATGCCAATCCAAGTTTTGCAGCTCATATCGCAACAGATGGAGAAGTTTTTGAATTGGGAACTATCACCATAACCGTACTTCATACGCCAGGACACACCATGGAAAGTACCAGTTATTTGTTGAAAGACGAAACGGGAAAAGCCCACGCTCTTTTTAGTGGGGACACCCTGTTTTTAGGCGATGTGGGCAGACCTGATTTAGCGCAAAAAGCGGCACACATGACTCAGGACGAATTAGCGGGTATTTTATACGATAGTCTACGGACTAAAATAATGACCTTGCCCGATGATGTTATTGTTTATCCGGCTCACGGAGCGGGAAGTGCTTGTGGAAAGAACTTGAGCTCGGATACTGTGGGAACTATTGGTGATCAAAAAGCGACTAATTATGCGCTCCGAGCAAATATGAGCCGAAATGAATTTATTAAGGAAGTGACCGATGGTTTATTACCTCCGCCCGCCTATTTTCCCATGAACGTGAAACTCAATAAAGAGGGTTATGAAAATGTGGAAGACATCATAAAAGAGGCAATAGCTTTCGATGCTAAGGCTTTTGAAATAGTAGCCAATGAAACCGATGCTCTGATTTTGGACGTCCGGAATGAAGATGATTTTGCCAAGGGGCATATTCCTAAATCCATATTTATTGGAATCGATGGAAGTTTTGCACCCTGGGTAGGCGCTTTGATTTTAGATATTAAACAACCCTTACTATTAGTGACGCCTTTGGGTAGGGAAGAAGAAACCATTACGAGATTAGCTCGAGTGGGTTATGACAATACCATTGGTTTTTTAAAAGGGGGTTTTGATTCCTGGAAAGCATCGGGTATGGAATACGATACCGTAAACTCCATTACAGCAGCAGAATTAGAGCCTAAAATAGAAGATAAAATTAATGTATTTGATGTTAGAAAACCAGGAGAATATGAGGCGGAACATATAGTTGATGTGCCTTCTACTCCTTTGGATTTCCTGAATGAACATTTGGCTGAATTTCCAAAAGAAGCACCTTTTTTCCTGCATTGCGCCGGAGGTTATCGTTCGATGATTGCCAGTTCTATTTTGAAAGCTCGTGGCTATCACAATGTGAATAATGTGATTGGAGGATTTTCAGCGATTAAAGAAACGGGAATCAAAACAACAAATTATGTGTGTCCTTCCACTTTAAAATAATGATAATGAAACAGTTGTTGTTTACTAATTGGCATATAATGCGCTGGTTGAGATTGGCATTTGCGCTTTTCCTCTTTAGCCAGGCCTATACCACTCAGGAATGGTTTTTTATCATTTTTGGATTGTTTTTCCTTTTTCAAGTCGTTTTTAATTTGGGTTGCGGCCCAAATGCTTGTGCTTTACCAACTTCTAAAAAACATCAAGATGAACACTAATTTCGCAACACTAATCAATTCAGAAAAACCGGTTCTAATCGACTTTTTCGCCACCTGGTGTGGTCCTTGCCAAATGTTAAGTCCTGTCTTAAAACAGGTGAAAGACAGTTTGGGAGACCGAATATCAATTTTGAAAATAGATGTAGATAAAAATCAGCAAATGGCGGCTCAATATCAGGTTAGGGGAGTTCCAACGATGCTTTTATTCCAAAATGGAAAACAAATCTGGAGACAATCAGGGGTTTTATCCAAAGAGGAGATTATCAGAACCATTATAGAAAAAAGCAATTCATGAATAAGAAAGGATTTCTTATAAGCGGTCTTGGAATACTTATAGGTGCAGCAATCGGCTACGGCTACTACCATTTCGTAGGCTGTGATTCCGGAACCTGTGCCATAACCTCAAAGCCCTTGAACTCCACTTTATATGGAAGTTTGATGGGAGGACTGTTTTTTAATTTGTTTGTAAAATCAGCTCCAAAATCAGAAAAATAATACCATTTCAAAAATAAAAATGAAAGACGATAAATGCTGTGTAGTTTCTTGCGAAAAACCCCTAGATAAGGACTATTGGGACGCCCAATACCAAGCCGAAGCTACGGGCTGGGATTTGGGTGAGGTTTCACCGCCTATAAAAAAGTATATTGATACACTAACAGACAAAAAATTGGCAGTGTTGATTCCGGGTTGTGGAAATACCTATGAAGCCGAATATCTTTTAAAAAAAGGGTTTACAAATATTACTGTAATTGATATTGCACCAACTTTGGTAGAAAAACTAAAGCTTAAATTCGAGAATAATACCAATATAAAAATTGTTCTTGCCGACTTTTTTGATCACGAAGGAAGCTACGATTTGATTTTAGAACAGACGTTTTTCTGCGCTTTGCCCCCAAGAATGCGCCAGAAATACGTTTGGAAAATGCACCAACTTCTAAAAGAAAAAGGCAATCTAGTCGGACTGCTATTCGATAGAAATTTTGACGTCAGTCCACCTTTTGGCGGAAATAAAGCAGAATATGAATCCCTATTTAAAGGCGCTTTCAAAATCAATCAAATGGATATTGCTCCCGATTCTATTTCGAAAAGAGCCAATACCGAATTGTTCGTATCCCTCGAAAGAAGAAATGTTTTGGTTAATCTATACCATTTCCAAGGCATAACTTGCACCGGATGTTTGAAAACAGTGACCGAGAAGTTTATCGAAATGAAAGGGATAGAAAACGCAAGTTTGAGTCTTGATTTTTCCGAATTACTACTCGCAAGTGCAGAAGCCATTCCTTTATCCAAACTGCAAGAGTTAATTTCGTACGATAATAAGTACATAATTAAGAATATTTAAAATAATTTTTAAATAAAAAAAGTATTTTGTTGCGAAATACTTTTTTTATTTACCTTTGTTAACCAAAAGGTTAAACTAAACAGTTAATTTAGAATGACAACCGAAGAAAAAATATTTAATGCAGCGCGAATTGTATTCCAAAATAAAGGGTTTGCTGGTGCGCGTATGCAGGAAATAGCAGATGAAGCGGGAATTAACAAAGCCATGTTATACTATTGTTTTAAAAGTAAAGAATTGCTTTTTAAAGCGATTTTAAGAAATGCTTTCGGTCAATTAGCACCCCAAATCAATGAAATTTTCAATTCTCAGGACACCGTTTTTGATAAAATAACCAAGTTTACCCAGCGTTATATTTCGTTTGTAATCCTCAATCCGTATTTGCCGCAATTCCTAATTCAGGAAATGAATAATAATCCCGAATTTGTAATGTCTTTTATGATTAAGGAGAAACGACCCAATCCCGTCCTTTTAATTGCTCAAATTGAAAAAGAAATTGCCGACGGAATAATAAAACCCATTAACCCAAAACAGCTTTTACTGGATATTTTTTCAATGACCGTTTTTCCTTTTGCTGCCCAAGTGATGATGAAAGGAATGATTCAAATTTCAGATGCAGAATTCAATGAAATGATGGAAGTGCGAAAAACATCCATAGCCGAACAGA
Source organism: Flavobacteriaceae bacterium (assembly GCA_947444255.1). Classification (GTDB taxonomy): domain Bacteria; phylum Bacteroidota; class Bacteroidia; order Flavobacteriales; family Flavobacteriaceae; genus Flavobacterium. The sequence goes on from CANEZU010000124.1 coordinate 6,974, forward strand.
TAATTAATTCGATAAAAAATTAACCACAGCTTCGCCGATCCTTAAAACATTTAAAATCAGTGAATAAGCGGTATTAAAAAAGGTTTAAAATGAAAAATATACTAAAAATTGTTTTTTTGTTG
>CANEZU010000125.1 GCA_947444255.1 Flavobacteriaceae bacterium
AAAGATCGTTTATACATTTATTGAAAATAATTATCAGAGAGCTATAAGTATTGAGGAGATTTCTATTTTAACTCATTTATCAAAGGCTGCCTTTTGTCGCTATTTTAAAAAAATGACTCGGTTAACTTTTACCGATTTTTTAAATCAATACCGAATTGAACAAGCTAAAAAGTTATTACAAACCGATAAAAATATTACTGAAACTTCCTTTGAATGCGGCTTTGAGAGTTTATCCTACTTTAATAGAGTTTTCAAAAAAGTGGTTGGGGAAAATCCTTCCCAATACAAAAAAAACTAAAGTAGTTCTTCATTTTATTGAATGAATTGTATTGAGTGTTAATAAAAATAAATAACTTAATATAAATTAACATAAACCATTATTGCTTTAACCTAATTTCGTAAGAACTTTCTAACACATAATCTATGGAATTATACACAAAATTGTCTGCAGTTGGTTTTCTTAAAAAAAGTTATGCTTATAAATTCCTATTTATCACTTTTATTGGTATTCACATTCCTCTTATAGGTTTATTGTTTTTTGCTCTATATGGCGGTAACACTATTTCAGCTAATTCGATGTTAATTTTCGCATTAATAATGACATTATTAGCAACTGTAATTACTTTGTTTTTATTAAAGAAATTGATTTTTCCAATTGAAATGGCTTCTAAAGCGGTTACTTCCTATAGAGATAGTAGAATTATTCCCGTTTTGCCTTTGGATTTTACTGATGAAGCGGGATTGCTGTTGTCCAATATTCAGGCTAGCATTATAGAAAATGAAAATTTCATGAGTGAAAAACAAGATTTAGTTTATTTGCTTTCTCATGATTTAAGAACGTTTGCCGGAAATTCACAAGCTTTAGCGAAATTAATTTTAGAGGAAAATCCATTAGAACCCATTAAGGAATATTCGGAGTTGATTTATGAATCTACCCACCAACAATTTTATTTCATTGAAAGTTTTATAAGATTGATTAGAGAAGATGAAGCGCTTTCAAAAAAAATTCATGAGGCAAGAGTTATTTCTATTTCTGATATATTCTCTCAAGTCAAAGAACAGGTTTCTCAACAACGATTAAAGAAAAATATTCAATTGAAATTTTCAATAGAAGTTGCCGAATTATTTCATAAAATCGACTCCGATTTATTAGTTCGAGTCTTGGTAAATTTATTGGATAATGCTATTAAATTTTCTTTTGCAAATGCCGAAATTAAAATAAATGTTTATGTCAAAAAATCTAAATTTATTTTTGAAATTTCTGATACAGGATTGGGTTTTGATCCTAATCATGGGAAAGAACTTTTTGAGAAATTTACTCTTAGAAGTCGTTTGGGAACAGCAAATGAACCGTCAACTGGAATAGGTTTGTATTTATGTAAAAAAATAATAGAAAAATATAAAGGAGAACTTATAGCAGAAAGTGCCGGTTTAAATAGAGGTTCCAAATTTTCTATTCTTTTTGATACTGTTAAATAAAACCTTAGAACTCTCTGTTTTTTTATATAAAGCTTAGATTTGTATTATAAAAAAAGGATTATGAAAAGAAATGCAACAGCCGTTTGGCAAGGAACTATCAAAGAAGGAATAGGAAAAATAAGTACACAAAGTAAAATATTGGATAATGCTCAATATTCATTTAAAACTAGATTTGAAGATGGAATAGGCACAAATCCGGAAGAATTAGTAGCAGCAGCACATGCAGCCTGTTTTTCGATGCAACTTTCCGCTTTTATTGGAGAAGCAGGTTTCGAAATAGAAAGCATTGAAACTAAATGTGAAATTAATTTAGTTGAAGGAGTTATCATTGGCTCTCACCTAATTTTGAATGCTAAAATTGCAGGTATTTCAGATAGTGTTTTTCAAGAATTAGTTACTAAAGCAGAAAAAAATTGTCCTATATCAAAATTATTTAACACTGAAATTAGCTCTACAGCGAATTTAATATAAAATAAAATATAACACTATTTAAGGTCCCATTTCTAATTTGAAATGGGATTTTTTATGAAAAAAGGTTTTGTTTTTTAAAATCATTCTTTTCCATATTCTAGATAATAAAGGTTAATTTTGTAACATACCGGATGATTTCTCTCCATAAGAAGGAATTGAGTTTTGAAAAATTAAAATAATTTTACAATGTCAGTTTTAGAAAAAATCAATGCAGAAGCAATTATAGCTTTAGAAAATAAGTATGGAGCTCATAATTATCACCCTTTACCCGTAGTTTTAAACAGAGGAGAAGGTGTTTACGTTTGGGATATTGATGGTAAAAAATACTATGATTTTCTTTCGGCTTATTCAGCTGTAAATCAAGGTCATTGTCATCCAAAAATTGTAGGGGCAATGATGAAACAGGCGCAAACATTAACACTAACTTCACGTGCTTTTTATAACGATCAATTAGGTCCTTTTGAAGAATTTGTAACTCAATATTTTGGTTTTGATAAGGTTTTACCTATGAATACAGGTGCAGAAGCAGTTGAAACCGCTTTGAAACTATGTAGAAAATGGGCTTATGAAGTAAAAGGAATTGCAGAGCATGAGGCTCAGATTATTGTTTGTGATGGTAATTTTCATGGAAGGACTACTACTATTATTTCTTTTTCCAATGATGAAAATGCCCGCAAAAATTTTGGTCCTTACACAGAGGGATTTATAAAAATCCCATACGATTCAATCGAAGCATTAGAAAAAGTGTTACAATCTTCTCACAATATAGCTGGTTTTTTAGTAGAGCCAATACAAGGTGAAGCGGGAGTTTTTACTCCTGCCGATGATTATATGATGCGCGCTAAAGAATTGTGCAATCAATACAATGTATTGTTTATTGCTGATGAAATTCAAACGGGAATTGCTAGAACGGGTTCATTATTAGCTGTTTGTGGAGAGTGTAGCTGTGAAAATAAATGTGAAAAACAAGCTACTTATGCCACTCCAGATATTTTAATTTTAGGAAAAGCACTTTCAGGAGGAGCCTATCCGGTTTCAGCAGTTTTGGCAAACGATTCTATTATGAATGTAATAAAACCGGGGCAACATGGTTCTACTTTTGGAGGAAATCCAATCGCTGCAGCTGTTGCAATTGCTGCTTTAGAAGTGGTTAATGAAGAAAATCTTATCCAAAATGCTAGAGCTCTAGGCCTGTTATTTCGAAGCAAATTAAATGAGTATATAAAAACGAGTTCAATTGCCACTTTAGTTAGAGGCCGAGGCTTATTAAATGCAATTGTGATTAATGATTCTGAAGAAAGTGAAACCGCCTGGAATATCTGTTTGGCTTTGCGCGATAATGGCTTGTTAGCAAAACCTACACATGGAAATATTATTCGTTTTGCACCGCCATTGGTTATGAATGAAGATCAACTTTTAGATTGTGTTTCTATTATTGTAAAAACTTTGAAGCAATTCGAAAAATAAAAAGTTAATTCGAAACTATTTCGAATATAAAAACCTGAATATTTCAATAATCGAAATATTCAGGTTTTTTATTTTAATTAAATTCTTATGAATTTTATTCTTGTTGTTCTTGTTGGTATTTCATTTTATCCATTAAGTTTTGTTGAAAAGCTTTTATTCCTTGTTCACCTACAAAAGCATATAAGTAAATATTAAAAAGAAGGTATATTGAACTTAAAACCACACCAATTATAGCCAAAATTTTACCGGTATTTAGATTAGAATAACCCCCATAGATTTCAGGTTCCTGATTGTAAATTTTTAGATCTTTTTTGGCCAAAACCAAGGCTATAATCCCTAAAATTAATCCTATAAACCCCCAGCAGCAACAGGTTAAGATTGATAATATTCCCAGAGTAAGTACAGCGTTTGAATTTGGTAGTTTTTGTTTTTCCATTTTTGGTAATATATTTAAAAATTAGTCATTTTGTAAATGTAAGAAACTATCATTAGGATTGCGTTAAAAAGGGCTAAAGCTATTATCAATTTATGGTAATTTCGACTTCGATCTAGAAAGTGTAAACTAAGAATTCCAAAAAACAATAGTGTTGTGTATATTGCAGGAAACTGGTAAAAAGCTTTTGCAAATTCTCCGTCAATTAGCAATAGAAGCGCTCTTTGAGTTCCGCAGCCCAAGCAATCAACCCCAAATAGGGATTTGTTCATACAAGGTATCATATATTTTTGAATATCCAAAGCTGTTTTTATTTTGAATACAATTTTACGAATTAATATTCACATCATAATAGTAAGTTTGTTATTTATAAGTTCCCTACTTTTGAAATATAAAACTTAAAGATGAAAAAAATACTTATTCCATTAATGATAATTGCAATTATCTTTGCTTTATATGAGCAAAGTAAAAGCAGTCCAAATATTTATATAATGGTATGTGCGCTGGTTATTTTCATGTATGGAATGATGCGGTTGAGTGCTAAAACGCCTAGTAAAAATCAAGAAACAAAAGAAGAAGAAGATGTTTAATATAGGAGATAAAGTTTCTGTTTTAGATGATGCCATTAACGGTGTTGTCCTGTCTGTAAATAATAATGATATTACAATTGAGACCGAAGATGGTTTTGTGATGAGTTATTTGTCAAAGGAACTCATTAAGATAAATACTAGCAGTGAGTTAAATAAGAGTATGGGTTCCTTTAATCCAAACCAGATAAAACAGGAAAAAGAAGAACCTAAGGCCCGAAGTTTTGTCAAGGAGAAGAAATCAAAGCATGAATTTGCAGCTCCCGAATTCGATTTGCATATTGAGAAGCTTGTTCCAAGTTTTAAAGGGATGAGCAATTATGATATTTTGACATTGCAATCGGATACCGCCAAACGTCATATCGAATTTGCCATTAGAAATAGAATTCCTAAAATTGTTTTTATTCATGGCGTAGGAGAAGGAGTGCTAAAAGCCGAACTGGATTTTTTACTTGGACGATATGATAATATTGATTTTCGAGAAGGGAATTATCAAAAATATGGTTTGGGCGCAACGGAAGTATTTATCAAACAAAACACAAAGTAATTTTAAATTAATTGGCGGTTATCAATTCTCCAAATAGTATATCATTGCCATAATAAAAAGTGCTTGTTCCTTTTTTGAAGCTTACTTTTTTGAGTCTAATAGTGTGTGAAAATCCAGTACCATTCGTCACAGTTGTTACTTCGACGATACCACTAACATCGGTAATACCGTCCTCACCAATCCATTCTTCATTGATTAGAGGTGTTTTGGTGCCACAAAAATAATCAGAAACTGGCAGTACTAAAGGAGAAATATAGGTTCGAAAAACTAATTTATTAGTAGTACTTCCGAGAAGTTGAGTTCTAGTTCCGGCAACACTTTGAATTAATGACGGATCGATTCCCTCTAATGCCAAACTTTCATTTCGGTTATTGGAAACCGTATAAATCTTTAAATTAGTATCACAACGAACTAGTTCGGGAGGAAAAATTAAGGTTAACACATTGGCAGTAGTTAAATAATCTCCAAAATTAAAAGTGTCGTAAACTAAATCCCCTGCAGGTGTAGAAAAAGTGACATTTTTAAAAACTATATTATGATTGTATCTACTTATTCTTGTTGCTGCAGTGGTGGCATCAGTTGTTCCATAAACTGCTGAGGTTGTAATTTGTATTTTTCCGGCAGTTGCAATCCATTCTTGAGAGAGTGTGGGTGTTGCAGGTTGAAAAGTTTCACAGATATTATCAACTCCTACGGTTCCATTGTAAAGACGGTATCTGGCACGATTAGAAGTATTGATATTTAACGCGGCAACACCTGAAATGTTTGCGAAGGCATTTTGGCTTTCTGGTATTTCAAGCAGTAAAACCTCTGATTTATTTAGTTTATATAAAACCTGATTATTGGAACATTTTGAAGTCTGTACTGCATCAAAATTGATTGTATTAACAGTCAGATTGCCATCATTACAACTGTTTAATAGTACAATAACAACCAATAATCCCAGAAGCTTTTTCATGTTTACATTATTTGTGACAAAAATAGTATTTTAATTTACAAACGCCAATCAATTTGTGCTTCATTAGCAGGTCTAAATTTCATAACTTTGCGATAATGAAAAATGTATATCTAGATAGCGCTGCCACAAGTCAAATACGTTCTGAAGTAATTGTTGAAATAACTAAAGTTATGGAAGACTTTTACGGAAATCCCTCCTCAACCCATAGTTTTGGTCGTCATGCTAAAAGTATTTTAGAACTTTCCAGAAAATCAATTGCCAAAGAATTTAATATTTCGGCTCAAGAAATTATTTTCACTTCAGGAGGAACAGAATCTAATAACTGGATTCTTAGATCGGTTGTTCAAGATTTAAAAGTAGAACGAATTATTTCAAGTAAAATTGAACATCATGCGGTTTTGCATACACTTGAAGCTTTAGAAAAAGAATATCAGATTCAAGTTGATTATGTTAAAGTTTTACCCAATGGAGAAATTGATATTAATGATTTGGTTGAATTATTAGCTCAAGAAAAGAAAACTCTTGTTAGTTTAATGCAAGTAAATAATGAAACAGCTGTAATTTTAGATTTGCAAAAAGTTAGTAGAATCTGTGAGCAACATAATGCCTTATTTCATTCGGATACGGTTCAATCCGTAGGAAAAGTAAAATTAGATTTAAAAACAATTTCAGTAGATTTTATTGTGGCGAGTGCTCATAAATTTCATGGTCCAAAAGGAATTGGGTTTGCTTTTGTGCGAAAGAATTCGGGTTTGCAACCCCTGTTTTTAGGAGGAGAACAAGAAAAAGGTTTGCGGGCTGGGACAGAAGCAATTCATCAAATTGCAGGAATGGCAAAAGCATTGTCTATTTCCTATGAAAATTTAGAAAATGAAAAAGCCTATATTTCAGGATTAAAAAGTTATTTAATTTCCCAACTTGAAATTGAATTTCCCGATTTTGAGATCAATGGTAGTAAAGATGGTTTTTATACTATTTTGAATGTTCTTTTGCCATTTACTGAAGATAAAACAGCCTTGATTTTATTTCATTTGGACATGAAAGGAATTGCAGTTTCTAGAGGAAGTGCTTGCCAATCCGGAAGTATAAAGGCCTCACATGTA
>CANEZU010000126.1 GCA_947444255.1 Flavobacteriaceae bacterium
GGTATTCCTTAAGTAAGTTGTGTTTGTAGGCACGGATTGCAAATCCGCGCCATCTGGATATTCCTTAAGTAAGTTGTGTTTGTAGGCACGGATTGCAAATCCGCGCCATCTGGCCATCTGGTTTTTAGGTGTTGGTAGCTACCCGGAATTAAATGATCAGGTGGATGGCCTTGGAGTGGGCGATGGCTTCGCTGCTGTGTTTGAAATAGCAGGTTGCTATGCCGAGGCTCTCGAGGTTTTTCAGTACGGCGATGACTTTTTGTTTTTTGGTGTTTTTGGACTGCCGGATGTAGACGGCTTTGACGGTGATGGGGAAAATTTTACAGATGGATTCGTAGAGGTAGGGATCCTTTTGGGAATCGTCACCCAGGAGCACGTATTGGAGGTTGGGGTAGAACTCGAGGATGTGTTTTATCTTATCGAATTTATGGTTGTGATCGTTTTTTCGGGAGGAGAAGAAATCGGTGAGGCTGGTTTTGATGTCTTTAAGGAGTAGGACGGCTTTTGGAAGTTCGTGGATTTCGGTCAACTTCACTAGAAAGCGGTATAAGTTCCATTCGCTGCTGGAGATATAGAAAAAGGCATTTGCCCCTTCTTTATTCTCGCGTCCGGCGGCACTCAAGGCCTGATAATGGGGCACGACCTCTTGGAATACTTTTCGGGCGTTTACATTTTTGAAGAGGGTATGGTAGAGTTTCTTTAAGGGATTTATGCTAAAAGACACGAGGAAGGTATCGTCTATATCGGATATGATTCCGAGATTGCCTTTGAGCGGACGGATGTAATTCGACTTTTTTATTATGGTTGTCTCTTCGTAGACGAGGCTTACTTGGTAGTCAATCCAGCCGTAGGATTCGGTTTTGTCCAAGGGCACACAGAATTTAAAATAGCCATCTTTTAGAGTTTTAGTATGAATTTGGATCCCTTTGTAATCGAGGTATACATCGGCATTAGCGAGGGTTTTTATGCGGTATTGGCTGATCACCGCCGCCGCATTTTGGAAGCTTTCTTTTTGGAAGTCGTAGTCTCTTTTGTGGGTTGGTTTAAAGACATGGCCCATGACTATCAACTCCTGATCGTTAGCGTAACCGCGGTATAGTTTTAATAGGGGTTTCATTTGCTTTCTAGTTTTGAACTCCTTAAATTTAATCGTTTTTAATTTATAAAAGGTACGCTATTTTGAAAAAGAATGTTCTGCTGGTGGTGAACCCGATTTCGGGTGATTTGGATAAGACGGAAATTGTCGCCGCCGTTGCGCTCTATGCCGCCAAGGAAGATCTAAATTTTGTACTGTATACGACTCTGGGGCAGAATGATATCTCTAAAATCAGATCGCTTTATAAACACTTTCGACCCGAGCGCGTGCTCGTGGCGGGCGGCGATGGCACTATAAAAATGGTGGCGGAATCCTTAGAAAACTGCGAAGTCATTTTGGGAATAGTACCTGCCGGTTCCTCTAATGGGCTGGCTACCGACTTAAATTTACCCGATGATCTGTTGGCAAATTTAGAAATAGCCTTTGAAAGTGAGGGCGTAGCCATCGATATCCTTTCGATTAATGGCATTTGGAGTATGCATTTGAGTGATATCGGTTTGAATGCTCTTCTGGTTAAAAACTACGAAGCCGGGGAACTGCGCGGGAAATGGGGATATGCACTGCAGGTTTTCCCTACTTTACTGGAAACGGAGGCCCCTTTTACCGCTAGGATTACGGCCAACAACCGAACTTTTGAATGTGAGTCGCGGATGATCGTTATCGCCAACTCCAGGCGTTACGGCACGGGTGTGTTGATCAATCCGAATGGTGCTATGAACGATGGCCTGTTTGAATTAATTATTCTTAAAAATCTAGATCTGGTACTTTTCGGGAAAATCATCAGTGGCAATATGCCCTCGGATTCGGAGGAGGTAGAGATCCTCTCTACGCGGGAGGCCTTGATTCAGACTATGAGTCCGGTGCCTTTTCAAATAGACGGAGAGTATTGCGGGGAGGTCCAGGAGTTGAACATTCGAATGCTGCGACATCCCTTAAAAATAGCCGTTCCTTTGGTTGCTGCTATTCTTTAAAAGGGCTGCGCTGTTGCCAGAGCGTTTCGGGTTCCAGGTAATCGAAGACTCTTTTCATGCATCGGTTTAGCATCGGATTGGCATGTTCGATGTATCCCGCCATTTGGATAGGTTTGGCGCCCACAGAGCTTTTTATTTCCAAGGCCGTTCGAGCGAAAATCACTTCTTTGAATCCTTTATTTATGGAATAGGCGATCATGTCGTATAGCATGTTCAGGTAGAGCATTTTCTCTTTTTGGATGCTGTCGTCATAGCCGAGGAAATAAGTATCCATGGCAGTTCCATTTTTAATGAGGGTATTGAAGCCTATTAATTTACCATCTAGGAAGTAGCCGTAAAAAAGAAAGCGATCTTTTAGAATTCTTTTGAAGGTGCTGAAGTGGTTCTTGGCTAAGAAGAAGGTATTGAAGGGTGCATTCTTCGCTACATGCAGGTATAAATCGTAAATTGTTTCTTCCTGCTCTTTAATTTCTTCCAGGTGCATTTTTCTTTTTTCCAGGCCTTCTGCTTTTTTGCGGGCGCGTTTGTATTGGTCGCGGTACTTCTTGGTTAGGGCATTGATATAATCCTGTTCTGATTTCCAAGAGGGGTCGATGTCGAAGACCATATTGGGTTGGGAGGAAAACTGATAGCTTTTTTGGAATTCCGGCAGCTGGAAATCGGATACTTCCTCGGGGTAGAAATCCTTGAAGGAGATCAGGTGAATGGGAAGGCCCGAGGCTTTGAAGTGTTTTCGTAGCTCGAGGCTGGCTTCTTTCAGGGTTTGGAGTACTTGCGTCTTGTCTTTTTCGTCTGCGAGGGCAAAAGCATTTTGGCCTGTGAGCATGTTATTCCCGATGAAGAGGACGTGGGAGGCGAAGTTTTTGAAGACAAAATTCCGTATGGCTGTTTTGATGCATTTATCGCGGTCGCCAAAGGACTCTAATTTGTTGAGGTCAATAAATTGGGCGAGGGCTATGGCGGTTAATTTCTCTTTTTTGAAGATGCCGATGTAGTGGCAGATCATGTTCTCGGGAATGGATTCTTCTAGGACTTGGAGGTATTCCTTGGAGAGGAATATGTTTTGAATTGCCAGTTCGTTCCAGTTTAGGGGAAGCTGGCTCGTCTCGGTGAATATTTTGAAAGTTAGGGGAGTGCTCAATTTGGGGTACTATAAATTTTTTTCAAATTTAGGAAAAAAGCTTAAGATAGATTAGAAAAGTTTAGGGATTAGAAAAAGTTTAGAAAAGTTTAGTTTAGAAAGTTTAAGAAGTTCGGAGATTGGTTCAACATTTCATCGGATCCGAGCTGCACTGAGGAGAATGAGACCCGTATTTGTTGTTTGGAGGTTTTGTTTTTGATGTAGGATGTTGGACTTTCTGGTAGCTGGATAAAAGAAAAACGAGCTGTTTTATAGCCCGTTTTATTTTAGATTTCAACTAGATTGCGGTAGTCGTATTTTTGATAATTAACTATTTTTTCTTTTTCTTTTTTTAACTCTATCAGTTCGTTTTTGAGTTGGACTCTGTACCAATGTTCTGGTTTTGTATTTGAAAAAGCACTTAATTTTAAAACTAGTTCGGCGTTTAACCTTCTTTCTCCGGAAAGATATTTTTGGAGGTTACTGTCTCTCATTTCAAAATAGTTAGCTAATTTTTTTTTGGTTAGGTTGAGTGCCTTCAAATACATCTTTACGAAATCAAGGATTTTTAGTATTTCATCTTCATTTTTCTCCTGAATATAATCCTCCAATTTATATTGAATAGAAAGTAATTTAGTAGTTAGTATTCGTTCTTTGGATTGCATAGTAGAATTAGAGGCTATAAATTCCTTTAATCCTTCTTTCTTTTTATCATTCCAGATCTCTTCGATTTGAATTTCTTTATTTTTCATACTGCGTTGTTAAAAAATCATTTATTAACTTCTCACCGCCCTCGGGCGTAATCAGCATTGTGGTTTTTCCAAACCTAAGGGCATTGTATTTAGTCGAGTAAAGCGTCATTAATTTTATTTCATTCGCTTTTTCTTCTTCAAAAACATCAAACGCTAACCAACCTTTGTAAATTCCGGTCGCTTTTATAAAACTTAATCTACAAGCAAAAGAAATGAGACAGCCAGCAACCCTTTCGTGTTCTTTATTCTTCCCCTGATTATGAGGTGCCAGTTCTACAAATGCCATATAAGGTTCAGTTTTGTCTTTCATTTCAAAAATTAAACATCCTTCTACTACTTTTGGTGTTTCTTCTTTTACAAGGACGAAAGTTTCGAAATCTCTTTTTTTACTGTGTTTGTTGAAATTAAACCTCCAGCCATCAACGACAGAAGGTAGAATTATCTCGAAATATTTTGAATCTAAAATAAGTGCGTCTACTAATGAGTTGTTGCTGATTTTTAGTATCCGTACTTTCATTTGGACTCTTTATTAGAATACAAATATACAAATTAATTATACAAATCGTATAATTTTAATTATTTAAAATATTGAAAATAAGTAAAGTAAGTAAAATTTTGGATGTTGTGTTTTGTTAATTGTATTGGGAAGTGGGGGATTTTTGTTTAATTTAGAAAAAAAATATAGTATGAAAGCATTAGATGAAGCAAGTATAGTTGCGGCAATAGCGTCGCTAAAGGAATGGCAATTTGTTGGTGGTGCCTTGGAGAAAAAGTTTGTATTTCGGAATTTTGTGGAGGCCTTGGGGTTTATGGTACAAGTAGGGGTTGTTTCGGAGAAAAGGAGTCATCATCCCGAATTGTTTAACGTTTATAATAAACTGACTGTTCGACTTTCTACGCACGATGTTGAAGGCGTTACGGAAAAGGATGTTGATTTGGCCAGGGCTATTGATTTATTGTAGCTGCGGAAAAAAGGTTAGGAAAGGTTAGGGTTTAGAAAAGTTTAGTATGCGGTTTGGGTTTTAGGAATCCGTTTTTCGTTGATCGTTGATCGTTTTTCGAAGCGGCCTGACGGGAAAGGGAGATGTTTATTCGTTGATTGGTCTGGTCTGGTCTAATCTAATCTAATCTAATGGAAGAACGATAATGGTATACCTTATGTAAGTTGTGTTTGTAGGCACGGATTGAAATCCGCTCCATCCGGGTAGTCCGGTGGACTATTTTAACGCTAGGCACAAAGACTAAATTAATTGGTGTAATAGGGTAAGACATATTTAATAAACCAATTGGGTAATCTATCTGTTTTTAATTCCATAGTGCCTTTGTAAACTTCAGCGATTAACTCTTGTTCTTTTCCTGAATTATCAAATAAATAGGTTCTGTAACAATGCGGTATGGCAAGGTGTAAATTTTCTAATGTTCTGTAATACCGGTTTACTATTTTATCTTCGGGGACTTCATGCCCTCCTTTATCAATACGGTTGTTTACCCTTGATATGTTAACTTCTGGGCTATCAATACACACAAAATATAAATAAGCAATATATCCTAGATTGACTACGTTTTAAATTTCATCAATTTTAGAAGAATGACTCATTACGGTTTCAAAACTAAATGATTTATTTTGGAGGATAAGTAAATGTCTTATGAATGCGGCAATAAACGCCCCTTCATAACTGTGAGTCTGCTTTTGAGCAGCTACAATGAAGTTTTCTTTCACTAAGATGTCAATAGCATGTGCTTCTAGTTTTGCTTTTTTAAAGAGTGAAAGTGATGGTTCTAGAGCTTTAAAATCATCTAAGTCTTTTTGTGTAGCTAGAAGTCCAATCTCTTTTAAATCAATTAAGCCTGACTGAGCTAATTTGTTTTCAAGTTCATCGGCATTTATAAAAAAACCTGTATTGTATTTTTTGGAAAATTCTTTAAATAAAGTGCTTTTACCCGAACCATTGGGGCCAGCAAAAATCCTTATTTTTTTATTACTTGGCATGAAGTACTAGGCCTTTAGCTAGTTTGAAAGGCGTTTTTATTGTGGTTTCCAATTTTCGTTTTATAACAACATTGCCATCTGAACTCTCTTCGTAAATTACTCCATCTTTGATAAAAGAAATTGATAAGCCTAATGCTTTAGATGCACTAAAGGCTCTTTTAGATGCCACTCTACCGGCTTTTACTAAAGCTTTTGTTTGTGGAGTGTCTTTTCTAAATACCATTTTTGCTTTCATAATGTAATAAATTGATATAGTTCTTTGTTTACACAAATATACTTTATAAAGGAATAAAAAACAACTACTATTTGCTGACTTCTTGTGTTTAATATAGCGGGGATTAGGAATCCGTTTTTCGTTGATCGTTTTTCGTTTTTCGAAGCGGCGTGACGGGAAAGGGAGATGTGTCCTTCGGCAAGCTCAGGATGAGGGTGAGAAGAGAGTGGTAGCTGCGTGACGGAGCAAGTGGTTTTGGGTTAAATGTTCTGTCTACTTTTCTTACTAATGGGAAATTAAATGGCGGTTTGTTAGTGCCTGAAACTTCTAAATTAGGGGATCTGGTCTAACGGAAAAACGATACTGGTATACCTTATGTTAGTTGTGTTTGTAGGCACGGATTGCAAATCCGCGCCATCTGGGTAGCTGCGTGATTGAAAACGGGGTGATTAGTTGTTGGTTGGTTTTTTTTAGTTTTAATATTTAACATTTGACTTTCGACGAATTTTGTTTAAAATTATGTTTAATGTTTTTTAAGGGTATTATAATTGCTATAAGTTAAATATATAGGGAATAATCATTGAGTATTGTTGATGGTTTGCATGTTTAGATCTGGGTTTTTTCTTGATTTTATATTATTTGCCATAAATTAATAGATTGATATTGTGTTGTTTATGGAGTAGTTTTTGTTTTTTGAGCTTGATTCTTTTCGGATGTTTTTTTAAAGAGGATCTTATCTAATAGTTTTGGTTTA
>CANEZU010000127.1 GCA_947444255.1 Flavobacteriaceae bacterium
AATTCAGAAACTATCAAAAGAACTAATTCTGAATAAAGACATAAAAGATGAAAACTATATTTATATTACGAAAAGTATTCCATTCAGATACAATCATAATTTACAATTCATTGAACTCACAAAAGACAAAATAGAAATTTTAATCAATAATGGTATTTTATCATTTAGTGTTGAAAATTACGAATTATTGAAAACTAATTTTGATGAATTACATATCCAGTTTTTAGAATATTATGCTGAAGATTATTTAGCTGACATTGTTTCTTATGAATTGGACGATTCGGATAGGCTTAAATTGTTAAATTCAAAAAGCCTTACATCTGAACAAAAAATAGAAATTATTACTAATACACTTGAAAGTATAATTACGCCAAGTTTAAATATCACGAATAAAGTTTGTGAAATTATTGCAAACTATAGCGCATATGATATAAGTTTAACTTTACTCAATCATTTGGTAACTGGTTCCAAGAATACTAAAGATAGAATAACAGTTTTTAATTTATATTCAAATAAATTCACTTCAAGTGAAATTACTACCTTTTTGCAATCATTACCACACCCATATAATGAAATCGCTATTAAAGGAAAAAGACCTCTTATTCAAAATATTCAAGTCAATGCAGTGTTTGCATCAAAATTAAAAGTTGTAGGATATATTTCTAAATCAGATGTCGAAGAAAAAGGCATAAGAATATCTACATTTAGGAAATAAAATAAGGTTTATCAAAAAAATTAACCTTTGGCAGAAAAACAGGTTTTTGCCAAAGGTTAATAAAGTAAAATTCTATTTTTTAATATCACATTCTGTTTTCTAAATTCTTTTAGAAAAAACACACCACAATCACATAGTTTAAACACACCATAAACAACGGCGATAATCGCCGTCAAAATTAATTTACATAAATCAAATAATTTACACTATCTTTGTATAACGGCGATTAACACCGCAATAAGCTAAACTTTTAAATTATGGCTGTAAATGTAATACGAAGAAAAGAGTTATACGAAATAATGCCCGAGGGTTTAGTAACCACTCATAAGTGGCTTATGGAGAATAATTTAACCCGTCACGCAATAGATAATTTGGTAAAAAGCAATCAACTAGAATCTATAAGCAAAGGCGTTTATGTTAGAAATGTTAGCAAAATATCTTGGCAATCGGTGGTTTTCTCGTTGCAATCAATATTGAGATTAGATTTGGTTGTAGGTGGTTTAACAGCACTTGAAATGCAGGGCTTGTCTCATTACTTATCACTTTCAGAAAATAAAATAATGCATTTATTTGGGAATGATGTACTGCCAGAATGGGTTACAAATTTAGACTTGAATGTGAAATTTGTTAGACATACTACAAATAGTTTATTTGTTGAAAATTTACAAGAAAACAAACAATTATATCCTTTTACATCGGAAAGGGATTGGGATAATAACAATAGAAAATTAATACTATCTACACCAGAAAGAGCGTATCTTGAAGTATTGTTAGACGTACCACAAAAAATAACTTTTGAACACGCCGACCAATTAATGCAAGGACTAACAACATTGTCGCCTAGAAGTCTCCAAAAAACACTGGAATACTGTCAAAATGTAAAAGTAAAACGACTTTTCTTTTGGTTTGCAGACCGACAGAATTATGTTTGGTTGGGAAAAATAAATCGAGAAAGTATAACATTGGGATCCGGAAACAGGATGCTCATAAAAGGCGGAAAATTAGATACTAAATATAAAATAACAGTTCCAGAATGGCTTTAGACGCAAACAATATATACCGCAGACAAGTACAACTTTTAGTTCGTGTTTTACCATTGGTAGATACCGAAAAATGTTTTGCATTAAAAGGCGGAACAGCAATCAATTTATTTTACAGAGCTTTGCCTCGACTTTCGGTTGACATCGATTTACTATACATTCCGATGGATGATCGAGAAACAGCTTTGATGAATATTAGAGCAGCTTTGTCGAGAATAAGCAAATTGATACAGCAAAAAATACCTGGAACCAAAGTACAAAACACACACGATCAAAGCGATGCACTACGCTTAATTGTAAGTCAAGATGAAATTCGCATCAAAGTAGAATTATCGCCAGTAATCAGAGGAACAGTTTTTTCAGAAGTTAGAATGGAAGTTGTTGAAGAAGTGGAAAGAGAATTTGGATATGTAGAAATGCAAGTAGCATCTTTACCAGATTTATATGCGGGTAAATTATGTGCTGCTTTAGACAGACAACATCCAAGAGATTTATTTGATGTAAAATTCCTCCTCGAAAACGAAGGTTTAACGGATAATTTACGAAAAACATTCTTAATATTTCTAATAAGTCATCAACGACCAATGTCGGAACTGTTGGCTCCCAATCGAAAGGATATTAGCGAAATTTACGAAACCGAGTTCAAACAAATGGCTGAAGTAGATGTGCTTTTAGAACAATTGGAAGAAGCGAGAGAAAATCTAATTCACCAAATCAATTCTCAAATGACAGATAATGAAAAGAAATTTCTTTTGTCTTTCAAAAACAAAACTCCTGATTGGAATTTACTAGAAATGGAAAATGTTGCCGTAATTGCTAACCTTCCTTCAGTACTTTGGAAAATGATAAATCTTGAAAAAATGCCTGCTCAAAAGCACAAAGAAGCTTATGATAAATTGCAAAATATATTATTTTCAGCAATTCAATAATATATCCAAATCTAGCATTCTAACTCACTTGCTATTTCTTTAAAGATAGACTATTTGAATAATCTAAATTATGCCATCAAGCCCAATAAATAACATTCAGCTATTCAAATCTGTGTTTGCAGGAAGAGAAGATGTGTTTGCAGTTCGGTGGGAAAAAGGGAACAAAAGCGGCTATATGCCAGCCTATTTTTATGACCCACACAGGTATCGAGCTCATAAAATGAATGGTGGAACTTTCCAAAATTATGCTGACAAAGAATATTTGCCTTTCACTGAAAAGGAAATTGAAAAACACTTAAACGGCGAACAACATATTGGCGTTTATCCTTTGCTCAAAGACAATACTTCTTGGTTTATTGTTGCAGATTTTGACAAAGTAGAATGGCTTGAAGACTGCAAAAAGTTTATAAATGCTTGTAATGAAAAAGGAATTTCTGCTTATTTGGAACGTTCTCGTTCAGGCAAAGGAGGACACGTTTGGATATTTTTTGAAGAACCCTATCAATCTGTAAAAAGCAGAAAAATTTTCATTTCGATTTTAGAGCAAACAGGAGTTTTTTCTTTGTTTGACAAAAGTTCGAGCTTTGACAGAATGTTTCCCAATCAAGATTTTCTTTCTGGAAAAGGATTTGGAAATTTGATAGCACTTCCGCTGTATAAGAAAACTTTCGAACAAGGAAACAGTTGTTTTATTGATGTTGAAAGCCTAGAACCTATTTCAAATCAATGGGATTTTATAAAGAATATTCAAAGAATTTCGACAATAAAACTGGATGAATTATACCAAATTCATAATACACAGCAAAATATTCCTGCTTCGATTTCACCAAAAGTATACAATGAAAAGTTAACGATAAGATTGGCAAATGACGTAAAAATTAATCGCAATGCCATTTCAACTTCACTAATCAATTTTCTAAAAGAAGAATTGAATTTTCTAAATGCGGAATTTTTAGCCAAAAAGAAGATGGGTAAAAGTGCTTTTGGAACAGAGCGGTATTTCAAACTAGTTGAAGAAACTGAAAAGGAAGTCATTATTCCTAGAGGTTTTATTGGAAAAATAATTCGATTTTGTAGAGAAAATAATATTGAATACGATTTCAAAGATGAAAGGAAAAAGTTAAAAGAGGTTGCTTTTATATTCAATGCACTACTCCGAGAACATCAGCAAATCGTGATTGATACGATTGCAAAGAAAGATTTAGGAGTAATTGTTGCTCCTCCAGGTTCTGGAAAAACTATCGTTGGTCTAAAAATTATTGCAGAGAAAAAACAACCAGCTTTAATCGTTACACATCGCAAACAAATTGCCGACCAATGGATAGAACGAATTGAAACTTTTCTTGGGATTCCAAAAAATGAAATTGGAAAAATTGGTCAAGGAAAAACCAAAATTGGAAAGCAAATAACGGTTGCAATGATTCAAAGTCTATCAAAAGAATTGGAGAAACCCGATGGCGAAAAACTTTTGAATGCTTTTGGGACTATTATTTTGGATGAATGCCATCACATACCAGCGGAAACATTCAGAAATATAATTTCAAAACTGCAAACCTTTTATTTGTATGGATTGACGGCAACTCCGTTCCGTAAATATAATGATAGCAAATTGATTTTTATTCATTTAGGCGAAGTTATTGTAGAGATAAAATCTAGCGAAATAAGCACTGCGAAAAAACCTAAAATCAATATCAGAAATACAGAGCTTGATATTCCATTCAATTCAAAAACGGACAAATTTGAAACATTATCAAAAATCCTAATTCACGATTCTACAAGAAACAAAACTATATTACAAGATGTTATCAAAGAATTAAAATCGGACAAAAAAGTCATTATTATTACGGAACGTAAAGAACATATTGACTCTCTTTATCAGTATTTAAAGCAATCTTACGAAGCAATTACGTTGAGTGGAGAAGATTCTGAAAGTGGCAAAAGCGCTAAATGGAAATTACTAAAAGAAGGAAATTATCAAGTAGTTATAACCACTGGACAATTCTTTGGAGAAGGAACCGATTTGCAAAATGCCAATTGTCTTTTTCTGGTTTATCCGTTTTCTTTTGAAGGGAAATTGATTCAATATATAGGCAGAGTACAACGTTCAGAAATAACACCCACAATTTATGATTATCGTGATATCAAGATAGATTATTTGAATAAAATGTTTCTGAAAAGAAATGTCTATTACAGGAAAATAGACAAACAAGCGACATTGTTTGATGAACCCGAAGAAGAAATTATTGTTTCAAAAAATACTTTTATTATTGATAAAAAAGTAAAGATTCCATTTGAAAAACTAGAATTTCGTTACGGAAGTATAGCTTTTAAATATGAAGTTTCAGAAATGAAAACCGAGCTTGAATTTGATATTGAAAACTTTGAAATAAGACCAGAATTTGAAGTTTTGAAAGCTTATTTTTCCAAAACACTCAAAATAAGGAACATCACGGTTACTATTCACGCTGAATTTGAAAATGGTAAACTAATTTCGCAATTGGCATTATCCAATGATCTAAAAAAAATAACTAAAGAATTGATTGAAAGTGTAAAGTTTAAATTTGTAGCCAAGACTTTCTTGGGAAAACAAAATCCGGTTGGTCAAGAAAATTTACTTGATGTAAATCAATTACAAAATGAAAACAATGTCAAATTATATGATTCGGGAGATGAATTATTGAATGATTTTTTGCAGAATCAAAATTACAAACATCAAGCTCATTTACAATATTTAGCCAATTATCACGAGAGAACTATTCTTAAAATCCGATTTGTATTGAATCCGTTTTCATTTGTTTTCCTTCTAGCAGGGAAAACAGGATTTCATATTGTTTTAGAAACTTTAAACACAGAAGAAGCAACTTATATTTGGCATTTTGACAATAACAAACAATCGCTTCCCGCTAAATTAAAACAAATTGACAGCTACCTAAATGCCATTAGAAACGATGGACGACAAGCTTTTATAGAAAACCCACCAGATAATTTCAGTAGAATACTCCACGATTATTCAACCGACAGAAAAGGTTTTGTAATTTGGAAAGATTTGATTGAGGAAAGACTTACTTGATTAACAACGCCAAATATTTAAGGTGTTTTCACAACCCATTATCTCATTCAGCTGCACAAAATTTTTGTTTAGTCCAAGTATTCCTAAACTCAAATCTTTGTTTGCTTCATTTCACTAATTACATTTCCAATAACGAGAACATTCTTTTTTGTTCGGTGGTAAAAAGACGTTTTACATTTCAATTGCCACTGCTTTGCCAACGCTCCAAAAAAAATTACTGTCACGGTTTTTGAAACAAAAACACGTACACTGCGTGACTCGCGCCAGTAATTTTTTTCCCCAAGCTGTGTTAAATAATTGAGTATTATAGTTCATTACAAAGCTTTTATATTGTTTTTTTTGGTTTTTGCAATGAAGCTATAATATCATTTATGTAAAACAGCCGCCACACCCAACGCGCTAGGCGGTGGCTCTAGGATGGTTTTTTGAGCAGCTTCCTCGCACCAGCCGGCTCCTCAAAAAACCACCCTTCACCACCGCCCTCAACAACGTTAGCTATTTCATAGGAACATTTTTCGAACTTAATTACTTTCAAGAACTTTCACGGTCACTGTTTTTAGCAACTTTGTGTTTAAATCGGTAGTGTTTGCATTGCTTTTATGAATAGAAAAATGGCTTTAACCTGTAGTTGATTTGCCTATGGATAAAGCCATTTTTCTACCCATAAAACCAAAAAGCCAGCAAGAGTGTGATTTTTTATTTGCCAGAAAATAAGAAGTAATTGTTTTTACGATGGCCAAGATGCCATATCAATTTAATAGCACATTCATTGATAACCATAAATCTAATCATTCCAAGAACGATTGTGGCATCAAGCCATCATAAAAACAATCAGAAACACCCCAGTAAGCAAATAAAAAACCACACACTTGCCTGCGCTTCTGCCTCATCGCACTAGGAATTATCTTTTCATTGTTTTTGTAAGTATTGAAAATCACTTGAAACTTTTCGATAAAATAAAAAATATTAAAAAAGTGATTTTCAATACCCACAAAATCAAACCTAGGAAATAGTATAAAATTTTAAAGCAGAAAAATAATCGGAATGGATTTTACATTTCTTTTTTCTGCTTTAAAATTTCAAACCCTTTCTGAAGAACATCCA
>CANEZU010000128.1 GCA_947444255.1 Flavobacteriaceae bacterium
CAATACTATGGAAGCAATCTTTGCAGTCAATGAATTATTTGCTGTTAATGCCATTAAAATTGCAACCAAATTAGGATTAACCGTTCCAAAAGACCTCTCCATAATTGGTTTTACAGATGGAATCATTTCTAAATATTCATCTCCCAGCATAACAACAATTAGCCAAAATGGAATAAAAATGGGCAATAAAGCAGCCGAAATGCTCATCAATAGATTGGAATCTGAAGAGGAAGAAGCAGAGGACGAACACTATAATACTGCTGTAATCGAAACTCATTTGGTAGAAAGAGAATCAACTATCTGATCCGAACTTAAAAAAAAATTTAAAAAAATTAAATACTAAATAATTTTTATTACTTTTACAATCTATCAAAACTATATTTTTACTTCGAAATATAAATTAAGTTTTGATAAGCAAAGCGCTTATCGTACATTCAATATAATTTACGATAATGGAAAAACCCAAATTAAGTTTTTGGCAAATTTGGAATCTTAGTTTTGGATTCTTAGGTGTTCAAATTGGATACTCCCTTCAAAATGGTAATACTAGCAGAATATTAGAAGCCCTTGGCGCTGATGTTCACAGCATCGGTTATTTTTGGCTTGCAGCTCCTTTGGCGGGTCTAATTGTACAACCTATAATTGGCCTTTCAAGCGATCGAACTTGGACGCGTTTAGGCAGACGCATTCCCTTTATATTTTTTGGAGCAATTGTTTCTGCTTTAGCTATGTTTTTTATGCCTAATGCCGAATATTTTACCTTTTTATTACCTCCATTAATTTTTGGTGCCGTTATGCTTTTGCTAATGGACACTTCATTTAATGTAACTATGCAGCCTTTTAGAGCTCTTGTTGGAGATATGGTAAATGACGAACAACGCAATCTTGGCTTTTCACTTCAAAGTGCGTTGATCAATTTTGGTGCAGTTTTCGGTTCCTTATTACCTTGGATCCTAACTAAATCAGGAATGTCTAATGTGCCTGCTGCTGGCGAAAAAGTGGCTGAATCAGTAATTTGGTCTTTTTATATTGGCGGTGCTATTTTACTCGCAAGTGTACTATGGACCGTTTTTAAAACCAAAGAATATTCTCCAAAAGAGCATGCCAAATACAATAAAATTAGTCTAGAAACTAATGAAAAGAAAGAGAAATCAAGTGTTATTAGTTTAATCGCTAATGCTCCCAAAATATTTTGGCAATTGGGTTTTGTACAATTCTTTTCTTGGTTTGCCCTGTTTTTAATGTGGGTTTACACCACGCGTGCAATTGCAAATCAAATTTGGGGTTCTGAAGCTATAGATCCAAAATCAATAGGATTTAACGAAGCTGGCGATTGGACAGGCGTATTATTTGCCTTTTACAGCGCAATTGCCGCCATCTTCTCCTTATCCATCCCTTCAATTGCTAAACAAATTGGCCGTAAAAAAGTGTATAGCTTTTCGCTGTTTTTAGGTGGAATTGGATTAATTTCTATGTTTTTTGTTCACGATAAAAATATGCTTTTATTCTCAATTGCAGGCGTTGGATTGGCCTGGGCTGCAATTCTAGCAATGCCTTACGCTATGTTATCCGGATCTTTGCCTGCTGACAAAATGGGCGTTTACATGGGATTATTTAATGCAACTATAACATTGCCACAAATTGCTGCAGGTGTTTTAGGAAGTACCTTAATTGCATTATTTGGAGGAGAACCAATGGCCATAATTGTAATAGCAGGATGCTCCATGTTAATTGCCGGATCAGCAGTTTTTCTAATTAAAGAAATGAAACCTACCTTAAATAAAGATACAAGTTCAAATGAATAAAAAAGCTTTTATATTCGACTTAGACGGAGTTATCGTTGACACCGCTAAATACCATTTTTTGGCTTGGAAAAAAGTGGCCAGCCAAATTGGAATTGATTTCACTTTAGAAAATAACGAACTTTTAAAAGGGGTAAGTCGCGTTAGATCTTTAGATATCATATTAGAATTAGGGAAAATTGAAGCATCACAGGAAGACAAAAACAAATGGTTAATCCAAAAAAATGAAGACTATTTAACTTATTTAGTCGACATGGATCAAAGTGAAATTTTACCCGGAGTAATGCCTGTTTTAAAATTTTTAAAAGATCGAAATCAATTAATTGCATTAGGATCAGCAAGTAAAAATGCCAGACCTATTTTAGAAAAAACAAACATCATTCATTATTTTGATGCCATTGTAGACGGGAATGATGTTTCTAACGCAAAACCGGATCCAGAAGTTTTTCTAAGAGCAGCCCAGTTATTGGATGCTTTCAATGAAAATTCGATAGTTTTTGAGGATTCAGTAGCTGGAATTCAAGCAGCAAATACCGCAAAAATGATCAGTATTGGAATAGGTGAAAAAAATACTTTACAAGAAGCTGAATTCATTTTTAAAGATTTCTTGCAAATAGAAACTAGCTTTTTAGAAGCATTAATTGACAAATAAAAAACGAATTAACAGAAGGCAAATAGAATTTAAAGTGACCTACTACTTTATAATTTTAAATTTTTAAGACTTAAAAATAAAGAAATGAATCAAGATTATATTAAACCCGACAACTGGTCTATCATTGAAGAAGGTTTTGATACCGAAAGCGTAAAATCATCCGAAAGCCTTTTCAGTATTGGAAATGGCGCAATGGGACAACGTGCTAATTTTGAAGAAACTTACAGCGGTAAAACTTTTCAAGGAAGTTATATTGCAGGTATTTATTATCCTGATAAAACCAAAGTGGGCTGGTGGAAAAATGGGTATCCTGAATATTTTGCCAAAGTATTAAATGCTCCAAACTGGATTGGAATTGATATCGAAATCAATGGTGAAAACCTGGATTTAAATAAATGTACTGAAGTAAAAAACTTTCGTCGCGAATTAAACATGAAAGAAGGTTGGTACAACCGCTCTTTTGATGCAATTTTGCAAAACGGTACTGAAATTGCCGTTACTATTCGTCGTTTTCTGTCATTAGACATTGATGAATTGGGAGTTATTAAATACGAAATTAAGCCGTTAAACAGAGATGCTACAATTATCTTTAAACCTTATATTGATGCTGGAGTTAGCAATGAAGATGCCAACTGGGAAGAAAAATTCTGGGAACCACTTTCTGTAAAGAGCGAGATGAATTCTGCATTTGTGACTGCACAAACTTTTAAAACCCATTTTATTGCTACTACATTTATGCAAAATTCTATTTTCATAAATGAAAAACTTCAAACTATTACTTCCGAAAAAAACACTGAAAATAAAGAGAAAATTCAGTTTGAATATAGAGTTACTATCGCTCAAGGCGAAAAAGCTTCTATTGAAAAACTAGGCGGATATGCCGTTTCTTTAAACCATGAAAACACTCAAACTGCTGCCGAAAAAATCATTGCAAAAGGACTAGAGTTTGGGTACGAGCAATTATTAGAAAACCAAATACATGCCTGGTCAAAAATCTGGGAAATGTCAGATATCACAATTGACGGTGATGTAAAAGCACAACAAGGTATTCGATTCAATATTTTTCAGTTGAACCAAACGTATTTAGGAAAAGATTCCCGTTTAAATATTGGTCCAAAAGGATTTACTGGCGAAAAATATGGAGGTTCTACTTATTGGGACACCGAAGCCTATTGCATTCCGTTTTATATGGCGACTAAAAATCATACTGTTGCTCGGAATTTATTGACTTATCGCTACAATCAATTGGATAAAGCAATTGAAAATGCTTCCAAATTAGGCTTTTCTAATGGCGCAGCTTTGTACCCAATGGTTACCATGAATGGGGAAGAATGCCATAACGAATGGGAGATAACATTTGAAGAAATTCATAGAAATGGTGCAATTGCTTTTGCCATTTTCAACTACCATCGCTTTACCGGCGATTATTCCTATATTCCAGAAAAAGGATTGGAAGTTTTAATTGGAATCGCACGTTTTTGGCATCAAAGAGCAACCTTTTCAACGAATAAAAATCAATATGTGATTCTTGGCGTTACGGGTCCAAACGAATACGAAAACAACGTTAATAATAATTTCTATACGAATTTTATTGCTAAATGGTGTTTGGATTATACTTTCGAACAAATCAAAAAAGTAGCATTAGAATATCCTTCTGATCACCGAAGAATATCCGAAAAAGTAAAAATATCGGATTCAGAATTGCAATCTTGGAAAAAAGTAGCCGACAATATGTACTTCCCATTTTCAGAAGAACATGAGGTGTATTTACAACAAGACGGCTTTTTGGACAAAGAATTAGTAAAAGTGGCCGACTTGGATAAAAGTCAAAGACCAATTAACCAAAAGTGGTCTTGGGATAGAATTCTTAGATCGCCTTACATCAAACAAGCCGATGTTTTGCAGTGTTTTTATTTCTTTGAAAATGCATTTTCTAAAGAAGAATTACGCCGCAATTTTGAATTCTACGAATCGTTTACCGTTCACGAAAGCTCGCTTTCACCCTGCGTTCACTCGATTCAGGCTGCAGTTTTAGACAAAATGGACATGGCCTACACTTTTTATTTAAGAACCTCCCGTTTAGACTTAGATGACTACAACAAAGAAGTTGAAGAAGGCTGTCATATTACATCAATGGCTGGAACTTGGATGAGTATTGTTGAAGGTTTTGGTGGAATGCGAGTAAAAGATAACGCCTTACATTTCTCGCCTAAAATCCCAAAAGAATGGAAAGGTTATTCTTTTAAAATTAATTTCAGAAATCAAATTTTAAAAATAGCCATCGACACAGAGAAAACACAATTTTCATTAGAAGGCGATTCCAATTTAGAGGTTTTTGTAAATGGAAAACCCGTTTTAGTTGAACCAAATAATTTGGTTACAGTTTAATATTTAGAATAAAAACAGACCTTAAGGGATTTAGATTAAATTAATAATCTCAATCCCTTAATAGCTAAAAACAGTAACATTATGAAAAAATTCCTTTTTTTACTTTTAATTTCATCAACAATTTTTGGGCAAATCGATAAAGTCGAACCTCCTTTTTGGTATGCCGGAATGCACAATCCAGAACTTCAAATTATGTTTTACGGCAAGAATATTGCTCAAAATGAAGTTTCCGTTTCGAATAAAATCGTAATTAAAAATATTCATAAAACAGAAAATCCAAATTATATTTTTGTGACTATTGACACAAAAAATGCTCCGGCGCAAGAGATTATTTTCTCCTTTTCAAAAAACAAAAAAGTCGCTTTTACCCAAAAATATGCTATAAAACAAAGAAGAGAAAATTCAGCTTTACGCAAAAGTTACGATGCTTCGGACATGATTTATTTAGTAATGTCAGATCGTTTTGCTAATGGGAATCCAAATAATGACAGCGACAAATCAGTT
The DNA here is from genome assembly GCA_947444255.1 of Flavobacteriaceae bacterium. Lineage (GTDB taxonomy): Bacteria > Bacteroidota > Bacteroidia > Flavobacteriales > Flavobacteriaceae > Flavobacterium. The sequence goes on from CANEZU010000128.1 coordinate 5,347, forward strand.
ACTGAAAAAGAAGATCGAAAAAAACCAGGAGGACGCCACGGTGGGGATATTCAGGGAATGGTAAAGAATTTAGATTATCTAAAGGAATTGGGTGTAACGGCACTTTGGCCAACGCCACTTTGCGAAGACAACGACAAAGCTTATTCCTATCACACTTATGGACAATCAGACGTTTATAAAATTGATCCTCGTTTTGGAACTAACGAAGAGTATGTCAAACTTTCTTCCGAATTGCACCAACGCGATATGAAATTGATCATGGATTATGTAACAAATCACTGGGGTGCGGAGCATTGGATGATTAAAGATTTGCCAAGCTATGACTGGATTCATCAATTTCCAGGATACTCTCAATCCAATTATAGAATGACTACTCAATACGACCCAAATGCTTCAGCAATTGACTCAAAAAACTGTATGGATGGCTGGTTTGTGCCTTCAATGCCCGATTTAAATCAATCCAATCCTTTGGTTTTAAATTACCTGACTCAAAATGCTATTTGGTGGATTGAATATGCAAATCTGGACGGATTTAGAGTAGACACTTATTCCTATAACGACAAAGTCGGTATTGCTAAATGGACTAAATCGATTACCGATGAATATCCAAATTTCAATATTGTTGGCGAAGTATGGATGCACGATCAGGCACAAATGGCCTATTGGCAAAAAGACAGTAAAATAGCGGCGATACAAAGTTATAATTCCTATTTACCAAGTGTTATGGATTTTACTTTACACGATGCTTTTGGAACTGTATTTAACGAAAATGAGGCTTCTTGGGACAAAGGAATGATTAAAGTATATGACAATTTCACCAATGATTTTCTGTACCCAAATATCGATAATATTATGACTTTTGTCGAAAATCATGATACCAATCGGTTTAACGAAATTTACAAAAATGATTTCAAAAAATACCAAATGGCAATGGCATTATTGGCTACCGTTCGTGGAATTCCGCAATTGTATTATGGTTCCGAAATTGGCATGGCTGGAGACAAAGGAAAAGGTGATGCTGCTATTCGTCTGGATTTTCCTGGTGGATGGGAAGGCGATACCAACAACGCTTTTCTAAAATCTGGAAGAACAGCTGAACAGGAAAAATTCTTTGCTTTTACGGCAAAATTATTCTCTTGGAGAAAAACAAATGAAGCGGTACATTTTGGAAAAATGACGCATTATATTCCAGAAAATAATGTGTACGTTTATTTTAGATACACTCCAGAAAAATCGGTCATGGTAGTCTTGAATAATAGCTCCAAAAACCAAACTATTAAAACCAATCGCTTTCAGGAAAACATCCAAAATTATAAAACAGGGAAAGATGTAATATCAGGAAAATCATATAATTTGGAAAGTGACTTTAGCCTAGAAAGTAATTCCGTTTTGATATTGGAACTGAACTAATAATTGTTATTAAA
>CANEZU010000129.1 GCA_947444255.1 Flavobacteriaceae bacterium
AACCACAGATACTAAATTTAGATACGATGACAAATCCAAAACATAAGGCCTTTATTCCCTTTTTCTACCTTGTTTGGTCGGATGACTTATTGAGCTCGAAAGAGTTTTTGACCTTGCAGCAATTTATCGGTAGCCGGGAATGGCTTTCGGTAACAGATCAGGAATTGCTTCTTCGAAATATAGCTGTTTTAGCTCCGCCCTCCCGTGAGCAAGTTGCCGATTGGAAAGCGGAAATAGAAGGAGTTCTGGAGGCCGGAACTTCCATCAAGTCCCTATTTGATATTGCTATGGTACTTTCCGAAAAAGATAATATTATTAAAAAGGAGCGAATTGCCTTTGTGAAACTCGAAAATGATCTCGGAATTGTAGGGGAAGAGGCGGTGAGTGATTTTAAAAAGACAAGCACTTCCTTTACTTCAAGTCGGCAGACTTCTATGGGGTTTGAGCCAGCAGAACTAAGTCGGATTCTGGATGGCGAACAGGCGTCTATTATCAAGAAAGTGAAAGACGTACTCTGTCGGCCCGAGTTCGTTTATGAAACTTCGACTGATATTGCTGTTTATAGGGAGAAAGTATATGAGTGGTGTACAATTTTAGCGAAAGAAAACTTAGGAAATAAAGCTTATCCAAAACTGTATGGTGGTGGTGGAAACATGGCCGATTATTTTGCCATCATGGAAACGTTGAGTTATCATGATTTAAGTTTGGTGATCAAATTTGGTGTGCAGTTTGGCCTTTGGGGAATGAGCATACAATCGCTGGGTACCGAAAAACATTACCGTAAATATTTAGAAGATATTGGTTCCTTAAAATTGCCCGGTTGTTTTGCTATGACAGAAACCGGTCACGGTTCGAATGTTAAGGGACTTGAAACAACGGCTACTTATAATCATGAGACGCAATCCTTCACAATCCATACGCCCCATGCAAACGCCCAGAAAGAATATATCGGTAATGCTGCGGTCCACGGTCAGATGGCTACGGTTTTTGCAAAATTAATTATCGAAGGAGTTGATTATGGCGTCAATGCTTTCATCGTTCCTTTACGGGATACGAAAGGCAAAGTTCTGAAAGGGATTCGTATTGCCGATTGTGGACTCAAAATGGGACTTAATGGAGTGGACAATGGAACAATTCGTTTTGAAAATGTAGTGATTTCGAAAGAAAATATGCTGGATCGCTTTGCCTCTGTAAATGAGAAAGGGGAATTTGAAAGTCCGATTCCGAGTGATAACCGACGTTTTTTCACGATGCTTGGTACCTTGGTTGGTGGTCGAATTGGTATTCCAAGATCGGCATTGGCAGCAGCCAAATCGGGTCTGACCATCGCCATAAAATACAGTGACCAACGCAGACAATTTGGTCCCGAAGGCGGTTCGGAAGTTCCGATTTTAAATTATCGGATACACCAACGCCGACTGATTCCCCACCTGGCGAAAACCTATGCCGTGCATTTTGCCTTGCAGTATGTAACGAAGCGTTTCATTGAGAAACAAGAATCTGAAATGCAGAAAATTGAGGCCCTTGCTGCGGGAATGAAGGCTTATGCGACATGGAGCACGCGGGATGTTTTGCAGGAGTGTCGCGAGGCTATAGGTGGTAAAGCCTATTTGTCTGAAAACCGCATTGATGCTTTGAAAAACGATACGGAAATCTACACCACTTTTGAAGGTGATAATACGGTCTTGATGCAATTGGTAGCTAAGAACCGGCTATCCGAATTTAGAAAAGCTTTTGGTGAAATGGATGCCATGGGCATAGTCAATTATGTTTATGAGACTGCGAAGACCACAATTTCCGAAAAAAATCCAATTGTTACCCGAAAAACGGATGTCGATCATTTGTTGGATGCGGCCTTTCATCTCAGTGCTTTTGAGTACCGAGAAAAGACGCTATTGGCCTCTGCGGCCAAGCGAATTCGAAAACTAATCGATGGTGGTTTGGAGCCTTATGATGCTTTTAACGTGGTACAGCACCAAATGATTGCTGTTGCTCAAGCCTATATCGAGCGAATCGTTTTGGAACAGTTTCAACTGGCTACGGAGTCTGTTCAGGATGAAAAGACAAAGGCCGTACTGCTAAAGCTGAGTCAGCTGTATGCGCTTTCTCAAATCGAAAAAAACAAGGGTTGGTATTTGGAAGATGGTTATATGGAAGGGGTGAAGACGAAAGCGATTCGGAAGCTAGTGAATCAGCTTTGCTGGGAAATCCGGCAAGATGCTGTGTCTTTGGTCGATGCGTTTGCAATTCCGAAAAGTTGTTTGGCGGCGCCAATTGTATTTCAATAGGACATAAAAAAAACTCCTTAATTTCTTAAGGAGTTTTGGTGGGCGATGAGGGGTTCGAACCCCCGACCCCCTCGGTGTAAACGAGGTGCTCTGAACCAGCTGAGCTAATCGCCCTATTTTACAATTCAAGAATAAATGTTTCCCTTATTGCGTGTGCAAATATAGGGCTCTTTTTGGTTTCTGCAAATAAAAATCGATAAAATTTATAAAATTTCTGCAACGACAAAAGTACTACCGCCGATGTAGATGAAGTCGGTTTTGGCGGCACTGGCCAATGCTTTTTCATAAGCTTCTGAAGTAGAATTATATACTTGGCCCATCAATCCATATTCGGTTGCTTTTTCTAGAAGAATAGTGGTTTCTAGTCCTCTTGAAATATTGGGTTTGCAGAAATAATATTTTGCCTTTTTTGGAAATAAAGGTAAAATTTCGTCTAAATCTTTGTCATTGACCAAGCCAAGAACGATGTGTAGGGTGTCGAATTTCTCATTTTTTAGCTGATGTAGTACTATTTCGAGTCCGTGTTTGTTGTGGGCCGTATCGCAAATTACCTTAGGATTTTCTTTTAGTTGCTGCCATCGTCCATAAAGACCGGTGCTGCTTATTACGTTTAGGAATCCCTTTTTAATTTGGTCTTCCGAAATATCGAAATTGTAAAGCTTCTTTAAGAGCTGGATTGTTTGTACTACTGTTTTCTTATTCTGTGTTTGGTAGTCCCCTTTTAGAGCGGAAGGGTAGGTGTCATTAATAGTCTCTGAAGCAAAGTATATGGGCGCCTTGTTTTCTGTGGCTTTGGCCAGGAATACCGGCTTGGTTTCGGGCGTGTATTCTCCAACTACCACTGGAATATTGGTTTTGATGATGCCGGCTTTTTCGGTGGCAATACTTCGGAGTGTGTTTCCCAGAAATTGGGTGTGGTCTATTCCAATATTGGTAATTACGGATATCAGGGGACGGATGATGTTTGTGGCATCTAGACGGCCGCCCAGACCCACTTCGATGATGGCGATGTCGACTTCTTCTTTTTTGAAATATTCGAAGGCCAGGCCAACAGTCATTTCAAAAAAGCTGAGATCATTTTTCTCGAAAAAACCTTGATGTTTGCTAATGAAATCACAGATATAATCCTCGGAAATTTCGATTCCATTTATTTTGATGCGCTCTCTGAAATCTTTTAGATGCGGGGAAGTATAGAGTCCCACTTTGTAGCCTGCTTCTTGTAATACAGCCGCTAAAAGGTGGGAAGTAGAGCCTTTTCCATTGGTTCCCGCGATGTGAATGCAGCGCAGTGCTTTTTCTGGATTTCCGAGATAATCCGCCAGAAGGAGCGCGTTGGTTAAATCTTTTTTATAGGCAGTTGCTCCTTGCAGTTGATAGACTGGAAGCTGGCTGAACATCCAATTTACGGTTTCCTGATAGTTCATGAATTTAGATAAATATGTATCGGTGTGTTAAGCAGAATCCTAATGAGTGAGTTTGAAACTGTATATAATTTTGCCTACTTGTTTTTCGGGTGCGGCCGGATCGGACTGCCATTTGGTGTTCATAGCCGCAATTTTAGCTTGATCTAAAAGACATCTAGCGGCATTGGTAGTACCTCTAATTCCGGCATTGGCACTGGTAACCGTTCCGGATTGATCTACTGAAATTTGCACGACCACAATACCTTGCTCGTCACAGATGTATTTGGGTTGGGGTTTGTTGATGGCTTTTCGGTTACCGAGTTGGTAGTTTCCATTGCCATTTCCTGTACCGTTTCCGGAACCGGAACCGTAACCACTGCCGGATCCAATACCTTGACCAGAACCGTTTCCGCCACCACTACCTGTTCCAGATCCGCCACCGCCATTATAGCCTGAGGCATTTGGATCTCCGTTGGATTTTCCTTTATTTCCGGCTCTTTTATCGTCTCCATCGCCGGATTGACTTGATCCATTAATTAGATTCGAAAGGGCGTCCGAAGTTGTTTTGGAGGGTTTTGGTGCTACTTTCGCCACGGGCTTTTCGGCTTCTGTTTTTATTGGTTTCGCTAGGGGTTTTCGGACTTCGGCAATAGCCGTTGCTTCTTCATTTTCAGAAACCAAGATTTCTTTTTCGCTGCTTTGACTTGCTTTGGGTTGTTTGGCCGTGACCGTAACGATATCTTTGGATTGATAATTCTCCCCGGATCCAAAATCACTGTTTCCAAAATTCACCGCAATTTCTCCACCGCCACCGCCACCTTCCAGGATAGGAAGTTTGATTTCGCTGGACATTGTGAGGTAATACAGCAATGAAAAAAGCAACAAAAAACTGATTGTTGTAAATAATGCTGCCTTTTTTTCTTGATCGGTTTCTAAAATTCTCATGCTAGCCTTTAGTATTTTAATAGAACGAATATAAGTAGAATTAATTGTTTTTACAATTAATCATAAAATCAGACTAATTGTTTTAATGCGATTTCGAAAGCAGTGGCGCTGATATTTGTTTTTGATTGGTTTAAGGTATGTGCTTTTTCGATTGCTTTTCGGATGGTATCTGAGGTGTCCTGAAAAATGGCTTCATCGGTCATTTGCACTTTCTTTTCCATGAAATAGGCAAAAACACGAGCCATACCACAATTGGAAATAAAGTCGGGAATCAAACTCACTTTCTGGTCTACATTTTCCATAATAGGGCCAAAGAAAATTGCAGTATCTGCAAACGGGACATTGGCACCACAGGAAATCACTTCTAATCCAGAGGCAATTAAACTGTCAATTTGTGTTTGTAAAACCAGGCGGGAGGCCGCACAGGGCGTGAAAATTTCGGCGCCGATGGTCCATATTTTCTGATTGATTTCTTCGAAAGGAATCATGTTATCGGCAACTAATTTATTGCCTTTTTTATTCGTAAACAGGCTTCGAATTTCTTCAAAGGAGAAACCTTCTTCTTTAATTAATCCACCCTCGCGATCAATGATTCCGATAATTTTTACGCCCATTTCTGCCAGGTAGAAGGCTGCGGCTGAGCCTACATTCCCAAAGCCCTGAACAATGGCTTTCTTGCCTTTGATGTCCCCGCCATAAATATCATAATAATGGCGAACCGCTTCGGCTACTCCATATCCAGTGATCATATCGGCGATGGTGTATTTTTGATTTACATCAGGAGAGAAATTAGGATTTTCAATTACTTTGACCACGCCCTGACGCAATTGACCAATACGGTTAATTTTATCGGCTTCGGTTGGTTTGAAATGTCCATTGAAAACCCCTTCTTGGGGATGCCAAACGCCACATTCTTCGGTCATCGGAATCACCTCGTGAATTTCGTCTACATTTAAATCACCACCGGTACCGTAATAACTCTTTAATAGGGGAGAAACGGCTTTGTACCAACGTTGCAAAACTCCTTTTTTTCTAGGATCGTTCGGGTCAAAATTAATTCCGGATTTGGCACCGCCAATAGCGGGTCCCGAGACGGAGAATTTCACTTCCATTGTTTTTGCGAGCGAGAGGACTTCGTTGATGTCTAATCCTTTTCTCATCCGCGTACCTCCACCAGCAGCACCCCCTCGCAAGGAATTGATTACCGTCCAGCCTTCTGCTTCGGTTTCGCTGTCTTTCCAATTGAATATTATTTCGGGCTCTTTATCTTCGAATTTTTTTAGTAAATCTTTCATTAAGGGTGTTTGTTTTCTGCCTAGTAAAGGTAGTTTTTAAAAGCGGTTTTGGATTGTGTTTAACGATAAACTTGACCGGAGGAATGATCCTTTTTAGCACCGGTTACACTGGAAAGGACGTTGATTTCATTTCGTAGTTTTAAAACCCCCAGCAAGGCAAATATTAGAGCTTCTTTGTATTCTAAAATTTTGGATGAAGGAATGCTGATTTCTATTTCTGGGGCCTGGAGTTTCATGCGTTCTATCAGGAAGTCGTTGTATGCACCTCCGCCAGTCAGGAGTAATTTTCCTTTTTTATTGGGCAATGCCAAAGCAAACTGAATGGCTATGTGTTCTGTAAAGGTTCTTAGTTTATCTTCTGTAGTAAGATTAGATGCTTCTAATATAGGAAGGACTGTTTCTTTTACAAATTCGAAGCCCAGTGATTTAGGGTAGCTTTTCTGATAGAAATCCAGCTGGTTTAATTGGTCTAAGAGCTGCGTGTTGACTGAACCTGTTCTACTTATTTTACCTTTATCATCGTAATCGAGTCCCAGTTGATTGGCATAGAAATTCAAGACCGTGTTCACCGGTGAGATGTCAAAGGCAATTCTTTTCGAATTGGATTCGAAAGAAATATTAGAAAAACCTCCGAGATTGAGGCAGTAGTCAAAATCAGAAAAAAGAAGTTGGTCACCAATAGGAACGAGGGGGGCGCCTTGGCCACCCAATTCGACATCCTGAACTCTGAAGTCGCAAACCAC
>CANEZU010000130.1 GCA_947444255.1 Flavobacteriaceae bacterium
AGCAGCAAAAATTAAGCATAAATATTGGTGAGTCTAAAAAGGAAGAATTCTATATTTCTTACACTTCTGAATTGAGATCTGAACGCTTTTATTTTGGCATTGAATGATTCCGCCGAAGCATTTGGGATCAATCCCAAAACCTGTGGAGCAGCAAAAATTAAGCATAAATATTGGTGAGTCTAAAAAGGAAGAATTCTATATTTCTTACACCTCTGAATTGAGATCTGAACGCTTTTATTTTGGCATTGAATGATTCCGCCGAAGCATTTGTACTTCTGTTATCAAAATAGTTTAATATGGTTTGGTACTGATTGATTATAGATCTGGAGATCGTATTAAAGGATTTAAAACCAGATTGATTTACTTTTTCATGCCACTTGGCTAGTTTTGCAAATCCAAGTAGCTTATCTGTAGTTTTTTCAAAGATGTATCTCAGTTCCTGAGCTAAGTTGTATGCTTTTTCAATATCGGGATATCGTTCAAATAAGACTAGAGCACTTTCTTTTTGATTTTCAGTCCATTTTGATTTATTTATATATAAGAAATAGCGACTTCTAGCGATTAATTGTTTCAACGTATCCCTGTTTAATAAGACTTCTGGCTCAAATTTTCGCTTAGTTTTCCTCGCATTTTCTATGGCCTCATTTTCTTGGTCTATGGCTTGCCAACGGTGTTTGATTCTAATATCTTGTAAAGCTTCTAATGCTAGTTTTTGAACATGAACTTAGCGAATTGATATCACGAATTCCAAAAATAAAATTTAGCAAATGAGTAAAACGGTCGGTTACCAGTGTTGCATTTGGAAAACATTTCCTAGCAATTAATCCCATATTTGCCGCCATGTCCAGGGTAATCTCTATGACTTGATTGCGAGCTTTAAAAGGGATTTTTTCTATAATTGCAATTACCGTTTCGGCTTTGGTTCCAGCCACCATTGCCACTATAGTTCCTTTTCGTCCTTTACCGGATTTATTGGTCAAAACAGTATAGAGTTCAGCATTGGATAGAGAGGTTTCGTCTATTGATAAGCGCTTACCTATGTTTTTGGGGAAAACTAGCCATTGTTTTGCGTGTAATTTTTGATCCCAAGTTTTAAAATCACTCAAGAAATCTTTGTATTGATGTTGTAGTTTTTTACCGCTAACGCCATAGAACGAGGCAATCGCATTACAGTCATTAGGCTTGGAATCTATTGATCTCTTTTAAAAAAGACGCGAACTCCTGTGTCACCCGAGTTCCGTCTGCTACTAAATTCCTCCCGATTGCTATCGGGACTAAAAACCACTTGCCCAGTGTCTTCATTGAGCCATCTTCTGCGGGTGATATGAAGATATATTTGGTGTCCACGAATGGGGAAATCCTGAACGCTTATCTCTTTAAAGAATCCTTTGGAACTCAATTTGTGTTGACGCTTTTCTTTGGGAATGGAATTGACCTTTTTTAAGTAAAAATGAAGTATTTCTTCTCCTTTTTATATGTAATCAATTCAAAATAATCCACTATAATTTCTGGCAATAATAATTTGATGAGTTCGCTATATGAATCTTGCATTTGTACCTGTTTTTGAAATACAAATATCTAAATTTATTATTTTCCTCAACTTTTTGACTTGATCCATTAAATCTTGAATTGTAACTAAGCTATCATTATTGTTCTCTGAATTACAGTTTTCATCAAATTTTTTTTAAGCCATTTTCGTAAAACATCAAATTGATTTATTTTTTTAAAAGAATGCTATCTATTATTTTAATCCAATCGTTGATATCGGTGTTATTTGTGTTTATTGCTTGGCTATCGTTATTGTAAGGCTGGTACTTCTTTTTGTTCGCTCGTGAGAAGAGTCCTACGGTTGGTGTTTGAGAAGCATTTGCCAAATGCATAATTCCGCTATCAGCACCGATAAAAACTGCTGTTCCTGCAATTACGGATCCTATTTCTCGGATGTCTTTACTGTAGAATGTTGGCGCTTTAAATCCTATCTGTGACACGTTTTCGACGGGTAAAACTTCTATGATGTTATACTCTTTGAATTCGGTTTTCAATCTGTTGTAAAATTCATTCCACCAAAATTCAGAATAGCATTTATCATCAGTAGCAAAAGTAAACACCGAGATTGTTTTTTTGTTGTTGTTGACTAATTTTTGAATGATTTTACGTCCTTCACTTTCTTCAGCAGCACTTAGTTTTAGATTTAAAGAAGGTATTTTGTTATCATTTTTTTTAAACCCAATTTTATTAAGAAAATCTCTAAAACCGTAAATTGGATATTTGGCTATGTGCTCGTGGTCTTTGTATTTAGATTGGATGTCATTATCTATTTCTCCAAAATATTTATATTTAGCATTTGCTAATTGTGTGGATAATCTTCCAGAAGAAGAGTTTTCGTCAACATTGATTACAATTTCGTACTGTTTTCTTTTGATTTTAATCCAAACATTAAAGTATTCGACTATGTTTTTGAAGGGCTTTTTTGGAAGTTCAATGATGCAGTTTATATTTTCATAATTTTTGAAAATAATAGGAGCCAAGCCTCCTTTTACGTATAAGTCTATTTCGCAATTTGGAAAGGTAGCGACCACTTCTTGCACCAAAGGTGTTATCAATAATAAATTACCCAAACGGTGATTGGGTCTGGAAATGAGTATTTTTTTGATTTTATCGCTGTCTCTAAAGCCTGCATTGTGTTTGAAATTGGAATTACCAATGTTCTTAGTCAGTCCTTTTGTAATCTTTCTTCGGTAAACATTTATAGTCTTAAGTAAATCCATTCTCTCAAGGTAGTCTATAAGAGAAATCTTATTTTTTATTTTGGCTTAGTTTTATGGTTTTTAACTAGTTTAGTCCTTTAATTAACATAAAAAGCCCAAATTACCCATAAAAATAGAGCAAAAAAAATCCCGTTCTACACTTTAGAACGGGATTAAATTATTAAGAATAGCTTAAATTACGCCAGCATAGTTACTGGATTTTCCAAGTATTGTTTAAGTGTTTGTAGGAATTGAGCTCCCGTTGCGCCATCCACTGTTCTGTGATCACAAGCTAAAGTTAATTTCATTGTATTTCCTACTACAATTTGACCTTTTCTCACAACAGGTTTTTCAACGATAGCTCCCACTGAAAGTATTGCAGAATTTGGTTGGTTGATGATTGAGGTGAATTCGGTAATTCCGAACATTCCTAAATTAGATACAGTGAACGTACTTCCTTCCATTTCGGCAGGTTGTAATTTTTTGTTTTTAGCTCTACCGGCAAGGTCTCTTACGCTTCCGCCAATTTGAGTTAAACTCATTAGATCTGTAAATTTAAGAACAGGTACTACTAATCCGTCTTCAACAGCTACAGCAACACCTACATTTACATGATGGTTGATTATAGTAGCTTCTTCTTTCCATTGCGAGTTTACTTTAGGATGTTTTTTCAATGCCATAGCACAGGCTTTGATGACCATATCATTAAAAGAAACTTTAGTATCAGGAAGGGTATTGATAATTCCTCTTGATTTCATTGCTTCATCCATACCGACTTCGATAGTCAGGTAAAAATGAGGTGCTGTAAATATAGATTCAGACAAACGTTTCGCAATAATTTTGCGCATTTGTGAATTTTTAATTTCTTCAGACGAAGTTTCACCAGCAGGGACAAAGGGTTTTGCGCTTATTGGAGCACTAGCTGTTGTAGGAGCAGTTGTTGCTGTTGCAGGACTAGCTGCTGCTGCTGGAGTATAATTTTCGATATCGCTTTTTACAATACGTCCATTTTCACCAGATCCTTTTACCTTTGCTATGTTTATTCCTTTTTCTTCTGCTATTTTTTTGGCTAATGGAGAAATAAATACTCTTTTTCCATCAGATACCACTTCTTCTACATCTTCTTCAGGAGCAGCTTCTGCCTTTTTGGGAGCCGCTACAGCTGGAGTATCTGTGGATTTTTCAGTAGCTGGAGCTGCTTCATTTCCGCCTTTTATATAGTTTTCAGCAACACCACTGATGTCAGTGCCTTCTGGTCCAATTATAGCTAGTAAACTGTCAACAGGAGCAGACCCACCTTCTTCGATTCCGATATACAACAAAGTACCTTCGTTAAAAGATTCGAATTCCATAGTTGCTTTATCGGTTTCAATCTCAGCAAGAATGTCTCCTTCTGAAATTTTATCGCCCACTTTTTTCAACCAGGTCGCTACAGTTCCATCTGTCATTGTATCGCTCAATCGAGGCATAGTCACAACGATGACCCCTTTTGGTAGTGCTTTGGATTCTGATTTTGGAGTTTCTGCTGTTTCTGATACTTTAGTTTCGGCAGCCGGAGCTGCTTCTTCTTTAGCCGGAGTTTCTGCTGGTTTTGATTTCCCTGCTATTAAATCAGAAATATCTTCACCCTCTTTTCCAATAATGGCTAATAAAGTGTCAACAGGAGCTGTTCCTCCTTCTGGTATTCCAATATGAAGTAGAGTTCCTTCTTCGAAAGATTCAAATTCCATAGTTGCTTTGTCGGTTTCGATTTCAGCAAGGATATCTCCTTCGTTAATTTTGTCACCTACTTTTTTAAGCCAAGTCGCTACAGTTCCATCCGTCATGGTATCACTTAAGCGCGGCATATTTATTACTGTTGCCATTTTTATTATAATTTATGGGGAATAAATGGATAATTTTTTTCTTCGTAGACAACATCATAAAGTTGTTGTACTTCTGGAAATGGAGATTCTTCAGAGAAATCCACACATTGCTGCACTAAATCTTTTACTCTTTCTTCTATAGCAGCGATTTCGTCTTCGGTTGCATATTTTTGATCTTTAATTACATCCAGTACTTGTGTAATAGGATCTATTTTTTTGTATTCTTCTACTTCGTCTTTTGATCGGTACAATTGGGCATCCGACATGGAGTGACCTCTGTAACGGTAGGTTTTCATTTCTAGGAAAGTAGGACCATCACCGCGTCTTGCTCTTTCAATAGCTTCGTGCATGGCTTCGGCAACTTTTACAGGATTCATCCCATCAACAGGGCCACAAGGCATTTCGTAACCTAGACCTAATTTCCAAATATCAGTATGATTGGCAGTTCTTTCAACAGAAGTTCCCATGGCATAGCCATTATTTTCAACTATGAACACTACAGGTAGTTTCCAAAGCATGGCCATATTAAAGGTTTCGTGAAGCGATCCTTGACGCGCAGCACCATCACCAAAATAAGTTAGAGTAACTCCGCCTGTTTCAAAATATTTATCAGCAAAAGCGATACCAGCACCAACAGGAATTTGAGCTCCTACGATTCCGTGACCACCAAAAAAGCCTTTTTCTTTAGAGAAAATGTGCATTGATCCACCCATTCCTTTAGATGTTCCAGTTGATTTTCCAAACAATTCAGCCATAACTCTTCTTGGGTCAACACCCATTCCAATTGGCTGAACGTGGTTTCTATAGGCGGTAATCATCTTGTCTTTGGAAAGGTCCATAGCATGTAAAGCACCTGCTAAAACGGCTTCTTGACCGTTGTATAAATGAAGAAATCCTCTTACTTTTTGTTGAATGTAAAGAGCCGCTAGTTTGTCTTCAAATTTTCTCCAAAGTAGCATATCTTCATACCACTTTAAATATACTTCCTTTGTTATTTCTTTCATTTGGCTAATTTTCTTTTGCTAAATTATTCTTATTTTGGTAGTTTGAGTTTGTTTAGGATTAAAATAGCTCCGTTATCCGGTTCTGTTCTATGTGTTAAATCGCCCACAAAATCACGATGTTATATCATCGGGTTGCAAAAATAAGACATTCCGACTAAGAAGTAAAATTTAAACCCTAGTTTTTAACTTTTTTACAAAAAGTTTTTATCAAACATAAAAGGAAGTAAATTTTTCAGGGAATCCGATTTGTATACCGGTCCAATTTCACCCATAAAATAGATTTCAATAGGAAGCTCTTGTTTGATTTCATATTCAGCTATTGCTTGTCGGCAGGCGCCACATGGAGGAATAGGCGATGAAGTTGTGTTTGTATCAGAGGCCGCAGTGATGGCCATTTTTAAAATTGTGGCGTCGGGAAAGCGTGCGCCTGCTTGAAAAACGGCTACGCGTTCTGCGCAAAGTCCGGATGGAAAAGCGGCATTTTCCTGATTTGAACCCAGAATAATCTGATTGTTGTCTAATAATAAGGCGCATCCCACTCTGAATTTGGAATAGGGCGCATAGGCTTTTTTTCTAATTTCGATGGCTTGTTCCATTAGGTTTTGAATCTCAATAGGCAATTCAGAACTATTTGCGAAGGCTGAAAACTGGGTTGTAATTATAATGTCTTTCATAGGAGTGTATTTAATTTTAACGGAATGTAATCGAGCTCGCCTTTTGTTGTGCCTTTCGGAAGTTATTATTCAGAGATAAAAAAATCCAAATTTCAAAAGTATGAAATTTGGATTCGTTTGTATTTTATTTAGGATGGATTTAGTATTCTCCATATTTATCTCCAAAGGCAAAACTGAGGGAGAAACGCAGGGTATTTTCGAGTGGGTTCTTCACTTTAGAAGCAGAGAATAAGTAGGATACATCTACTTTTACCACATTATAGGTAAAGCCAGTTCCGATAGAGAAAAACTGACGTGCCCCTTTCATTGGGCTTTCGTGGAAAT
>CANEZU010000131.1 GCA_947444255.1 Flavobacteriaceae bacterium
AAAATAAAAAATAAAAAAAACACCCTAAATGTTTAGAGTGTTTTTAAACTAACTGGATTATGCACAAAATCAGTATAGGGTCCTTATCGTATTACCTGATAGGTTAAAATAAATAGTACCACCACTAAAATTATTCCACTTGAGAAAATAATAATATTGGCAGTTTTTTGAGAATAATTCTCAAAAAAACCTTTAATACCAAATACCACGAAGGCATTAAAGACGAAAAAAACTAAAATTTCCAAAAACAAATTTAAACCAAAGAACGTGTTTTGCACTTCTAAATTAGGGTCATTAGGAACGACACTAGCGATATTACTAATAAGAACAAATGAGATAAAAAATGCAAGAATTATCCATTTATACTCCGTTACTAAAAATCTTGTTAACATAATCTATCGGTGTTAGTTGCAATACTGTAAAATTGATCATTAAAAATTATAACCACAATACCCTTATTTAGTGATTTTTTATCTCACTAATTTTAGTGAGAAGAATTTTCTTACAAAGAAAAAGGAAGAACATTTTCTGCATTCTCAACTAAAAAGTCGCTCCGATCTTATATATTTTCGAAACTCATTTAGAGATTGTATCGATTGTAGTACATTTGTAAAAAAATTTAAAAATGCCAAAAAACATAACACCCTATAAAGAGTCTTCCTTAAGTAAAAAAGAACAGGTTGCCCATATGTTTGACACTATTTCCGGGAATTACGATGGCTTGAATCGAGTGATTTCCTTTGGAATTGATATAAAATGGAGAAAGAAAGTACTGGCCCTTGTATCAATAACAAATCCAAAAAAAATATTGGACATCGCAACTGGAACGGGTGATTTAGCTATTTTAATGACTGAAACTAAGGCAGAAAAAATAATTGGCTTAGATATTTCAGCCGGAATGTTAGAAGTAGGTGTTAAAAAAATTGCAAATAAAAATCTTTCTGACAAAATAGAAATGCTCTTGGGTGATTCAGAAAACATGCCTTTTGAAGACAATACTTTTGAGGCAATTACGGTTGCTTTTGGTGTCAGGAACTTTGAAAATCTAGACAAAGGCCTAACGGAAATTCTACGGGTATTAAAACCGAATGGAATTTTTGTAATATTAGAAACTTCTAACCCAACGAAATTTCCTTTTAAACAAGGTTATGTTTTTTATACCAAAAACATACTTCCACTTATTGGCAAACTATTTTCTAAAGACAATGCAGCCTATGGCTATTTATCTGAATCCGCTTCTGTTTTCCCTTTTGGAGAAGCTTTAAACAATATTTTAAGAAATAATGGGTTTATAGATGTTGTTGCTTTACCTCAAACATTTGGTGTTGCTACAATTTACACTGCTTCTAAAAAATAAGATGAGAAAACTAATTGCTTTACTTCTATTGTTTTATGTCGGCTATAGCCAAGCTCAATATTCTAAAGGATTGTTTAGCAAAGAACCTATTTATAACCAAGAAAATTTTGATAAGCAAAGAATGTATTATGGTTATTTTTTGGGTTTTAATAGTTATGATTTCAAATTCAGTTATATAAATACGGCCCCTCCAGCTGGAATTATTAACAATAATTCAGATATCTTAGTGACTCGAACAACCGGATTTAATGTGGGCTTAGTAGGTGATTTAAGGCTGCAAGATTATATCAATCTTCGTTTTGAACCGGGTTTATATTACACACAACGAATTCTTAATTATCGCAATCAAACTGGCACTGACTCCTACAGAGAAGTAGGCGCAACCTATTTGCATTTTCCTTTATTGCTTAAATTTTCCTCGCTTCGAACAGGAAACATAAGACCTTATTTGGTAGGAGGGGTTTCAGCAACACTCAATTTAGGGAGTAATTCTAAGTCAAAAGACGACAACAACCAACAGGTTTTTAGAGTTAAACCATGGACACAAAACTATGAAATAGGTTTTGGAATTGATTTATACTTAGAATATTTCAAGTTCTCCCCTTCAATAAGAGGTGTGTTTGGCTTAGGTGATGAATTAATAAGAGATGCTGATCCAAACAGCCCTTGGACTGGAAACATAAGCTCGATGAAAACTCGAGCTATTTTAGTGAATTTTACTTTTCACTAATTCTTAAGTATTGCGAACGCTCTTTAATTTATATTCTATGAATTTCTTCTAAATTCACTTAAAATTATAGCAGTAGCGGTAGCAACATTAAGACTTTCGGTTTGCTTCAATTTTCCAAATCTCGGAATTGTGAGCCGCTCGCTTATAATTTGTTCGATACTTTCAGATATACCATTCGCTTCATTACCCATAACTATAATTCCCTCTTGAGGAAGATTTTCAGTATAAATATTTTTTCCGACCATAAAAGTTCCAAAAACAGGAATACTACTGTTTTTTAGAAAGGAATTCAAATCCAGGTAATTCACGTTAACCCGACTTATAGAACCCATACTCGCTTGAACAACTTTTGGATTATAAAGATCTACAGTAGTGGTAGAACACACCAACTGTTCAATTCCAAACCAATCACAAAGTCTTATAATCGTGCCTAAATTTCCCGGATCCCGAATATCATCCAGTGCCAATATCAATCCTGTTTGTTTTGTTTCTCGAGCTTTAGGTATTTTAAAAAGAGCCAAACAGCTGTTCGCCGTATTTAAAGCACTTATTTTTTTTAAGTCCCCCTCAGAAATCAGTGTCTTTTTTGATTCTGCAACCTCCTCAAAATCGGATTGAATACTATATAAATGAAGCAGTTCAAAATTAGATTGTAGTAATTCCTGAACTACTTTCACCCCTTCGGCAAGAAATAGATCTTCGGCTTGACGGTACTTTTTTTGTTGCAAACTCGTTATTAATTTTATTTGGTTTTTACTAACCATAGAAATAATGTACTTTTGAATTAAATATTTCACAACCCTTGAGAAAATCCGTTACAAAAATATCATTATTTATTCTAATAGGAATACTTATATCGGCATGTATGGCCGAAAAAAGAGTTCCAGACGGTAAAAAACTATTGATTAGAAATGAACTTTTGGTTAATACCAAAAAAGAGAAAAGCGAAGAAATCTTAAATCAGCTGTATCAAAAACCAAACAGCTCACTTTTGGGATTTAAACTTCGACTAAATCTCTACAATATTGCCAAGATAAAACACGACTCCATTTACAAATCGAAGTTTATTATAAACCCACAAAAATACAAACAACTTTCTAAATGGCTTTCGGCTAAACAAGTAAATCGATTGGGAGAATCCTTCTGGTATGCGGGAATACACGAATTTTTAGAAAAAACCGGAGAACCTCCAGTAATTTTAGATCCTAAAAGTGCTGAAAAATCAGCCTTGAGATTGAAATCGTATTATTTTAATAACGGTTATTTTAATGCCAAAACCCAATTTCAAATAGATTCTGTAAGTACTAAAAAAGCGAAAGTCAAATATAGGGTTTCCACCGGAAATGCTTATATCTTAGATTCCTTAAAAACAACTATTCTATCTCCAATTTTGGATTCTATATACGAAACTAAAAAATCAAACTCCTTCGTTATTCGAGGAAAGCAATACAAAACAACTGATTTTGATAACGAAAGAAACCGTATAACTACTGATTTTAGAAATAATGGAGCCTACCTTTTTCAACAAAATTATATCAGTTTTGACATCGACACTATCAATAAAAAAGCGAAAGCGGGTATAAATCTGAAAATAAATGATTATAGCATCCGTCAAGGGGATTCAACTGAAACAAGACCTTTTAAAATATATAAAATCAGTGATGTAAATATTTACACGGACTATTCCAGTCCCAATTCAAGATCCAGAACAAAAGACAGCACATCTGTCAAATACAAAAACTTTACTTTATACAGTAAGGGAAAACTAAAATATGATCCCAAAGCCATAACTAATGGCGTTTTCATTGTAAAAGGAGGTCTTTTTGCTGATTATAAAACAACTTTAACTACTCGATATCTAAGTAATCTTAAGGTGTTTAACTACCCTACTATTCAATATGATATCGATCCAAAAGACAGCACAGGAAATTCTTTGCGGGCAAATATTTATTTAACACCTAGGAAAAAATTTGGTTTTGGGACTTCATTTGACCTTACCCACTCTAATATACAGGATTTCGGAATGGCTGCCACCACCTCTCTCTCTATCCGGAACATTTTTAATGGCGCTGAAACATTTGACATTTCAGCAAGAGGAAATATAGGCTCCTCCAAAGATTTGGCAAATCCCAACGACAACTTTTTTAATGTCTCTGAATATGGATTGGATATGCGTTTAAGCTTTCCTCGTATATTTATGTTTTTCAATACCGATAAAATTATTCCAAAAAGCATGATCCCCTATACCACTATGGGATCCGGTTATGCAAAACAACAAAACATTGGTCTTGATAAAGAAAGCTTAACGACTTCCCTTATTTACAATTGGACTCCAAAAAGAAATACAACTGCACGTTTTGACCTTTTGAATATTCAATATGTGAAAAATATTAATTTGGGTAATTATTTTAAAGTTTATGGCTCTTCCTATAATACCTTAAATACGATTGCCAGAACCTATGCTGCAAATCCGGATTATTTTAATTCAAATAATGAACTGACAATTGATAGTGGTACTAATGCTTTTCTGAATGATGTTTTGGGCAGCTCTCCTACTGTTGCTTTGTCTGCTGTTGATCAAAGAACCGTTCGAAGTATAAACGAACGAAAAACGAGATTGACAGAAAACAATTTAATAATGTCCTCCGCTTTTAGTTATTCCAAAACCACAAAAACGGATATCAAAGATGAAGATTATTATGGTTTCAGAACAAAAATTGAATCTGCAGGAAATACCCTTTCATTATTAGCCCGTGCATCCAAACAATTTAAAAATCAAAATGTAAGCAATACCATATTACAGGTTGAATACTCGCAATATATTAAAACAGAAATAGAATATTTTAAACATTTTGATCTAAGCCGAAGAAAAGTTCTGGCTTTTAGAACATTTCTAGGTATCGCAATTCCTTATGGAAATTCAAACAGTATTCCATTTTCGAGAAGTTATTTTGCAGGTGGTTCAAATGACAACAGAGCTTGGCAAGCTTATTCATTAGGACCAGGACGAAGTGGCGCAGTTAACGATTTCAATGAGGCCAATTTAAAGATTGCAATGAGTGCCGAGTTCCGATTTAACATTATAGGACAATTAAACGGGGCACTTTTTGTTGATGCCGGCAATATTTGGAACGTTTTAGACAATGTTACTGATGAAAAGGCAATTTTTAATAGCATTGCCTCTTTAAAAGATACTGCTGTTGGTTCTGGTTTTGGATTTAGATATGATTTTAACTTTTTTGTCGTTCGACTTGATTTAGGCTTTAAGACTTATAATCCGGCGGATGAAAGCAATAAAAAGTGGTTTCGCGATTATAATTTTAATAACTCTGTACTAAATATTGGAATAAATTATCCTTTCTAAAAATTTAAATTATTATTTTTGTACTCTTTAATTTTAAACCAAAATACAATTAACATGGCTCATAACATTAAACCTGGCGTTGCTACTGGAGATCAAGTACAAGAAATTTTCAGATATGCTAAAGAAAAAGGATTTGCACTTCCCGCTGTAAACGTAACAGGATCAAGCACTATTAATGGTGTTTTGGAAACAGCTGCTAAACTTAACGCACCCGTAATCATTCAATTTTCTAATGGTGGTGCCATTTTTAACGCAGGAAAAGGATTGTCTAATGCAAACGAAAGAGCAGCTATCGCTGGTGGTATTGCTGGTGCAAAACACATTCATACCCTTGCTGAAGCATACGGTGCAACTGTAATTTTACATACTGACCACTGCGCAAAAAAATTATTACCTTGGATTGACGGTTTATTAGACGCTTCTGAAAAACATTTTGCTGAAACTGGAAAACCTTTGTTTTCTTCTCACATGATTGATTTATCTGAAGAGCCTATCGAAGAAAATATCGAAATCTGTAAAGGATATTTGGCTAGAATGAGTAAAATGGGAATGACATTGGAAATCGAACTTGGAATTACAGGTGGAGAAGAAGATGGCGTTGACAACTCTGATGTAGACAGCTCAAAATTATACACTCAACCAGAAGAAGTAGCTTATGCTTATGAAGAACTTTCTAAAGTAAGCCCTCGTTTTACTATTGCTGCAGCTTTTGGAAACGTTCACGGAGTTTACAAACCCGGAAATGTAAAATTGACTCCAAAAATCTTGAAAAATTCTCAGGATTATGTTCAAAATAAATTCAGTACTGAAGCGAATCCTGTTGATTTCGTTTTCCATGGTGGATCCGGTTCTACTTTAGAAGAAATCAGAGAAGGAATTAGTTATGGTGTGATCAAAATGAACATCGATACCGATTTACAATTTGCTTTCACGGAAGGAATCCGCGATTATATGGTTAAAAATATTGATTATTTAAAAACTCAAATCGGAAGCCCCGATGGTGCAGAATCTCCAAACAAAAAATTCTACGACCCAAGAAGATGGGTGCGTGAAGGAGAACTTACTTTCAATGCTAGATTAACTCAAGCCTTTGAAGATTTAAATAATGTGAATACGCTTTAAAATAAAAATTACGACTTATGAATTTGGGTTTCCTCTTTTTC
>CANEZU010000132.1 GCA_947444255.1 Flavobacteriaceae bacterium
ATCCGCCTTACTCACTATTAAGCCACCAGGCTCAACTATTGTTTGACCAAAAACCGCTTTTTTCATTGCCGATCTCACTTTGATATCCTTCTGATGTAAAAGTGATACTACCTGAGCCGAAATTCTGTTATTCCATGGAATGTAAAACCCATAAACGCTTTTAGGTACTAATGGAGTAACAACTTCAATACTCGTTTTTGTTTTAATTGAAATAGCATTTTTTAAGGCAAAGCCTTCAACTCCATAGGCTAAGGGTAAGGCCCAAGCCGTAATATCATAGGACAAACTGTCGTGCAAAACCTGTGTAGGCTCAAATAAAACCTGAGTTAATACTGCTTTTGGCTGATCTACTTTTATAATAAGATCATTAGGTTCTATTGTGAATCCTTTTGATTTTTGCGTCTGATAATTAAAACCAATTGATTTTTGACTGGCATCGGCATAGGCAAATTCAATTTTATTCTTTTTCAATAAAACGGCCATTTGTTCTAATTTAGGACTGCTCTTTAAAACATAGGTTTTATATTCACCCTTTACTGTTTTTCTGGAATTATTCATGAAATTTCTAAATCCTTTAAGGAGTTGATCCGACTCTGACGTAGCGACTTCAACGGCTGTTAAAACGGCTTTGGCATGATGTGTCAAACGGTCTTTTATTGTCAATGTAGAACCGTTTTCCAATAATACTTCTCTTCCGGCTCCTATTCCCCCTTGTTCAAATGTCATTCCTACTGCTCCATTATAAGTTGGATAGGTATCCCCATAACTTGGATAAAACATATCAAATCGTTCTCTGGTATTGTATAACCAATTTTCTGCATCAAATTTTTCGGAAATTTTGGCACCAATGGTGTTCTGAAAATCTTTTTGAAATTTATCAATATATTCATGCCAAGGCTCTGCAGAAGGCGGGAAAAAATAAGGAGAATTGTATCCCATTTCATGAACATCAATGTGCATTTGTGGCAGCCATTCATTATACAGTGCTAACCGCTGTTGGGTTTCTAATTGCGTTTGCCAGGCCCAATCCCGATTTAAATCAAACATATAATGATTAAATCTTCCTCCTGGCCAAACTTCCATATGTTCGCGATCCGATAATTCAGGATGTGTCTTTTTACCTGATATCTCTCTAAGCCAATTTCCATATCTGGAATATCCATCTGGGTTAATACAAGGATCTAAAATGACAATTGTATTTTCCAGTTCTTTTTTAGAAGCCGCATTTGCTGGATTTAATAATTCATAGGCAACTGTCATCGCGCTTTCGGTACCTGCAAATTCATTACCATGAACATTAAAACTCAACCAAACAATTAATTTATCACCTATTTTTTCTGTTTTAGTATCCGATAATCCAATAGCTGCTAAATTATTTTTTCGGATTAAATCCAAATTAGCCAAATTCTCAATGCTGGATATATAATAAACATTTAAATCACGGCCTTCATTTGTGACACCATATTTTTGTTTCTTAATCTTTGCTGATTCTGTCATCAACTGATTAAAGTAGGCTTCTACTTGATGGTATTGACTAATTTGTTTGCCGTAATTGGGAAGAAATTCAGAAGGACTTTTTAATTGTGCTTGGACAGTTACTATTATAAGGAAGAATAATAAAGTAAATAAAGTTTTTTTCATGTTATTATAAAGTTAGATATAAACCAAAAATAGACTTTAAAAAGCAATCTCCCTTTTAAATTCATTAAAATCTATTTTAACTGAGTATTTTTTGTTTATCAAAATTAAAAAAATAATTTATTTAAAATATTGATAAACAATATTTTAAATAAATTATAAAATAATTATAATCAAACAAACACCCAAATTAAAAGTCAGTATTTTAAATGTCTTTTAAAAAAATACTCGTGATTATTATTAATAATATAATCCAATCGAATTAAAACATCAAATAATAAAAAAAAATCAATAAAATCTTTGATTTCGTAAAAATTTAAAAAAAATATCTTTTTAAATGGTACAAATTTTTATTTATTAACGTTTTTTTATGACATTTACCTCACTAACAATAAAATTTTAAATATGAAAATCAACTACAAGCATTTTTTAGCACTAGTATTTGCACTTATTGTACAAATTACTATGGCTCAAGAAATTACAGTTTCAGGAAAAGTATTGGATAAGAGCGGAATACCGATTCCGGGAGCCAATATTATTGTTAAAGCATCCAAAGTAAGTACACAAACTGATTTTGATGGTAAATTCACCATAAAAGCGAATGCAAAACAAATTTTAGTTGCCAGTTATGTTGGAATGAATCCCATTGAAATGCCGGCTTCCTCGTCTATGACTTTTAAATTATCTGAAGCTTCTAATGAATTAGAAGCCATTGTTGTTGTGGGATATGGAACACAAAGCAAGAGAAAGTTAACTGACAATATCGCTCGGGTAACTTCTAAAGACATCCAACAAATTCCTGTCTCAAGTGTGCAAAATGCCTTGGTCGGTAAATTAGCTGGTGTACAAATCACACAAACAAACGGTAAAGTTGAAGGCGGTATCAGCATTCGTGTTAGAGGTGCAGCTAGTATCAGTGCCGGTACAGAGCCATTATATGTATTGGACGGAATTCCGTTAGTTACTTCAAATGAATCGACCAATGGCGCGCCTACAAATCCGTTATTGACTTTAAGTCCGAATGAAATAGAATCTATAGACGTTTTAAAAGATGCTTCTTCAGCTGCAATTTATGGAGCTCGAGGTGCAAATGGTGTCGTATTAATTACTACCAAAAGAGGTAAAGAAGGAAAAGCTATTTTTTCTGTTAATTATTCCCATGGTGTAAGTGAAGCAACACATAAAAGAAAATGGCTGAATGCTGCTCAATATGTAGAACTTTTTACAGAAGCTTCTATAAATGGAACCGGTGATGCTGCCGAAGCTGAAGGTACTTTTGATTTCCTTGCACAGGGAACCGATTGGAGAAAAGGAGCTGTGGATACAAAATGGCAGGATACCGCTTTTAAAACGGGTTATAATACCGATGCTGATTTCTCTGTTTCGGGTGGTGATGCGAAAACAAAATATTTCTTTTCGGGTGCCTACAACAATACGAAAGGAATTATAAATAGCAATAATTTGGAACGAATAACGGCTAGAACCAATGTTTCTCATAAAGTTTCGGATCGTTTTACAACCGGTATGAACATCAGTTTTTCAAGATCACAAATCAATCGTGTCGATAATGATAATGCCTTTACAACTCCTTTACAAGCTGTTGCACAATCTCCATTATCGCCGGATCGATTAGCGGATGGTGCAGCTAATCCAAATACGCTTTATGCCAATTATTTACTATCAATAGACAATTCCTTTTATAAAACTTTAATGAGAAGAGTTATTGGAAAAGTATATGGAGAGTACAAAATACTACCTTCTTTAAAAATAAATTCCGATTTCTCCTATGATCTTTTATCACAAACAGAAGACAATTGGAGAGGAAAAAATACTCCTTTTATGGCTACTGATGGAAGTGTCTTTGCTAGTTCTGTAAACAATGAAACTTACATCTATAGTAATTATTTGACTTTCGACAAAAACTTCGGTGAAAAACATACTTTGAATGCTGTTGCCGGTATGGAGTTTAACAAATACAACCGAAGATACCAAAGCACAACAAGTATATATTTTCCTAATGATTCCTTTCAAACAGTAGATGGCGGAGCTGAAGTATCTGCAGGTGCTGGTAATGAGACCGATTATACTTTCGTTTCTCAATTTGGAAGAGTAAATTATTCTTATGACAATAAATACATTTTCAAAGCCAGTATTCGTCGTGATGGCTCTTCTCGTTTTGGAGTAAATAATAGATTTGGTATTTTTCCGGCATTTTCTGCTGGTTGGATTATCTCAGAGGAAAATTTCTTAAAAGACAACAAAACTATTTCTTTTTTAAAATTAAAAGGAAGTTGGGGTAAATTAGGAAATGCCGAATTGGGTAATTTTGCCTCTCGTCAATTATACGGTTCTAATCCTTATAATTTAAAATCCGGACTGTCCTTTTCTCAGGCGGGTAATAACAATCTAACTTGGGAAAAATCAGCACAAACTGATTTTGGTGTTGAATTTGGTTTATTTGACCGCATCTCTGTTGAAGCCGATTATTATCAAAAAAATACTGATGGTCTACTTTTTAGCGTTCCGTTATCAATAAGTTCTGGTGCTTCTACCATTAATAAAAATATTGGAAAAATAGAAAGTAGTGGAGTTGAATTTACCCTAAACACAAGAAATATTGATGCTAATGGTTTTAAATGGAACACTAGTTTTAATATTACCACAAACAATACAGTAGTTAAATCCATGCCAAACAACAATGCCGATATTGTAGGTGCTTATACCATTAACCGTGTTGGCGAAAACGTATCTTCTTTCTATCTAATTGAATATGCCGGTGTTGATCCTGCAAATGGAGATGCCTTGTTTTATAAAAACACTACAAATGCTGATGGTAGTAAAGACCGAACTACTACAAATGATTATAGTTTAGCCAAAAGAGTTATTTCCGGAAATCCATTTCCAACATTAATGACCGGAATGACAAATACTTTTAATTACAAAGGAATTGATTTATCCTTCACTTTTCAGGGAGAATGGGGAGCTAGTATCTACAATTCAGCTGGAAAATACCAATCGGTAGCGGCCGATTATTTTGACAATCAAACCATCGATCAGTTAAACCGTTGGCAAAAACCTGGTGACATTACCAATGTGCCTCAAGCTAGATTATATGGTAGCAATGGAACTGGTGAATCGACTCGTTTTTTAGATAAAGCTGATTTTATTAGACTTCGAAATTTAACCATCGGATATTCCTTAAACAATAAAGCAACTAAAGATATGGGAATGTCAAGTGTTCGCTTTTATTTAACAGGTGTAAACTTGCTCACCTTTACTAATTACTCTGGTTATGATCCGGAAGCCCGAAGAGATGATACTGGAATTGGCGAAGAATTCTATTCTGCACCACCCGCAAAAACGATCGCTTTAGGAGTAAATATTAATTTTTAAATTTAAAAAGATGAAATCAAATAAATTAATCCTTCTTAGCCTAGTTGCTATTGTATTTATAAGTTGTGAAAATCAATTGCAAATTGACCCCAAACAAAATGAAGATGCTGCTGTAACATTAAGCACTGAATCTGGAATTACCAATATTTTAAGCGGTACTTATGCCATTGCTGCGACTGGTGATGTTTACGGTGGGCGTATTCTTATTGCTGCTGATTTATTAGGTCAAACGGGTGTAACCTCTACTACTGATTTAAGATGGAGAGGTACCTATGCCGGTTTGAGACAATTTTATAACAAGTCTTTATTAGTAGACAATACTTTTGCACAGGCTATCTATTCTCGAAATTATCAAATTATTAATGCTGCCAATACAGTAATTGAAAACATAAGTAAAGTAGCTGATCCTGAAAAACAAAAAACGATGGCAGCTGAAGCGGTTTTTTTACGCTCACTTGCTTATTTCGATTTGGTTCGCTTTTTCGCAAAACCTTATGAAGCTGGACAAGTAAACAGTCAATTAGGAGTCGTAATCAGACCCGCTGCTATTTATGATTTTAGTGTGGATTTATCCAAAGAAAGAAGTTCAGTAGAAGAGGTTTATACGCTTGTGCTTTCAGGTTTAACCCAAGCTTATGCTGACCTTCCTGCTGAAAATAGTTTTTATGCCGATAAATATTCAGCTGGTGCACTATTGGCTAGAGTTTATCTTCAACAAGGAAATTATGCAGCGGCTAGAGCAGCTGCAAATGATGTTATTGAAAATAGCGGTCATAGTTTATCAAATAAATATGCTGATGCCTTTAACCATGATTCTGACCAATCTG
Source organism: Flavobacteriaceae bacterium (assembly GCA_947444255.1). Lineage (GTDB taxonomy): Bacteria > Bacteroidota > Bacteroidia > Flavobacteriales > Flavobacteriaceae > Flavobacterium. The sequence goes on from CANEZU010000132.1 coordinate 5,859, forward strand.
AAGATGTATTTGCTATTCAAATCACAAAACAAACCGGTGATAATCAGGCAACCAATCATTACGCTTCAGAAGCAAATGGTGGCCGTGGTGGCGATATTGAAATTAGAAATACCTATCTTAATAAATTTACAGATCCTAATGACGAAAGACGCAGTTTCAATTATCTAAATCCGGCGAATAACAGAATCTTAACTAACAAATTCAAAAATCAATTTGGAGATGTTGGTATCATTCGATTGGCAGAAATGTATTTGATTAGAGCTGAAACAAATTTTAGACTTGGAACTATAGTTGGTGATTTGCCAATTAATGACATTAATAGAATTCGAACTAGAGCAGTTGCCACTAATTTCTTAACAATCGATTTAATTACAATTTTAAAAGAACGAGGATTAGAATTAGGTATGGAAGGCTTTATGATTCATGATATCAAAAGAACAAAAAGTTCGATAGACATTTATGGAGATGGATCTGAATTCTATCTTTATAATTCTGATAAATTAGTCCTTCCTATTCCGTTGAGAGAAATGGATACAAATAAATTAATCACGCAAAATCCAGGTTACGGAAGCTAATTAATAGTCCGTCAAGTGTTAAAGAAACCATCCGTCGTTGACGAGATGGTTTTTTTATGTAAATTTAGTTTTTTAAGTATCTTACTTTCTCCAATTCTTTAATGATGACTTCAAATAAACATCGACCGATTACTCTATTAGAATTAAA
>CANEZU010000133.1 GCA_947444255.1 Flavobacteriaceae bacterium
GAAGTAAAACTTTGGTCTTCAAAATTTTGATAGGAATAACCAGCAGTTAAATCCACTTTTACTTTTCCAAAAAGATGGGAATAGTTTAAATAACTATCCAACAGTTTGTTTTGATAATTGCCCCAATAATTACTATTAGACCCTAATAATTGAGTTCCATCCATACCACTTCTGGCATTTTGGGCGATTATATCAGTTCCCTCTTTTTTATTAACATCTAACCCGCCATTGACAACAGCTTTTAAATCTTCTAAAAAATGAAATTTATATTCTATCTGGGCGTTACCAAAATATCTTTCATTTGCTCCACGATTGTTTCTTTGTTCTAATAAAGCCAATGGATTTGCTGCTCCAAATGTAGTATAAGTTCCGGGTGTACTATTAGGCGAATAGGTTTCTCCATATCCGCCAAATGGGGAATCTGCTGCATAAACTGGCAAAGTGGGATTTGAACTAACCGCAGCACCTATAGCGCCTTCATTGGCATATCTGTTTTTCTCATAGGAATAATTTGCATTGACTTCGACTCTTAAATGATTGTCAAAGAAGGAAGGTGTCAAGGACAAGGCCACCGTTTTTCTATTAAATTCGGATGTTTTTAATACCCCTCCAATATTGGTATAACCAACAGATAGTCGTGTAGGTATGGTTTTCAATACGTTTCCTCTAATAGACAAGTTATTTTCTGATGTCAGACCGTTTTGAAAAATTTGATCTTGCCAATCAGTGTTGTTTGTTCCTAAAAGTCCCACACGAGTTGGAACAAATTCTTTAATAATGGCTCTAAATTCATCAGCTGAATAAACATTAACCTTTTTTGCAATAGTATTTACTGACGTCCATGAATTAAACGAAAATTGAATTTCATCTTTTTTAGTTCCTTTTTTAGTTTTAATCAAGATCACTCCGTTAGACCCTCGAGATCCATAAATTGCAGTAGCAGAAGCATCTTTTAATATAGAAAAAGATTCAATATCGTTAGGATTAACAGAAGAAAGGCCTTTGTCGACCGGCAAACCATCAATTACCACTAATGGATCATTTGAAGCATTCAAAGAGGAACCACCACGAATTCTAATAGCAGCTCCATCTCCGGGACGACCGCCCTGAGTCACTACAACTCCGGCAACTCTACCATTAATTAAATTTTCAGTATTTGTGATTGCTCCTTTATTAAAGTCTTTGGCAGTGATCAGAGCAACTGCACCCGTAGCGTCTTTCTTTTTTACGGAACCATACCCAACCTGAACTACCACTTCTTTTAATTCATTCGAAACTTCAACAAGACTGATCTTTATTGAGGATTGATTTTTGAAAATAACCGTTTGACTTTTATAACCCACAAACGAAAAAACGATTTTATCACCTACAGAAATTTTTGGTAATTTAAATTTTCCGTCAAAATCAGTTTGCAATCCATTTCTAAATCCTTCAATTACTAGGTTTACACCAGGAATAGGCTGATTCGATTTAGAATCTAAAACTGTACCTTGAACAGATTCTTGGGCAAGAATGCTAAAGGGTAGAAGTAGCATTAATAATAACAACTTTTTATAAATTGTTTCCATACTTTATGTTTCATTAATTTAAAATTATTTGTAATTTACTTTTTGTTAAAATGCTAAAACTACATTAAATAATCAGCTATAATTAAAAGTATTATACACATTGACAACTAAAACGAGGTAGTGTTGAAAACTTTCTATTTAAGTAAAATAGTAAAGTATAATTTTTCTAATAATCAAATTGTTATCAATTCTTAGTATGAATATGATTTATATAAAAAATCTCCAAACTTAATAGAAGGTCACTTTTAGAAAAACAACCTCCGATTTAAATGCTAATTCATCTGCAAAGAACTTATAACTTCTATAACATTTAAATAATTTTTTATTTGACTTAGCTATAGTTTGTTTTGCGACTTCAAATAATTACACCCAAGGGATTACTTACTATCCTAACAACTCAATACGGTTTTTCAACAACTCAACATAAAATGATTTTTATATAAGTATAGCTATCTATTATTTTTATAGGAACTTAAATAAACAAATAGATGAAATTTAAGAATCAATTTATTAGTTCTAGTTCGTGACGGAATTGCTTTTGGGGGTGCCATAAGTTACAGCAATTATGACACTACGGATTCTACTTCTAAACTTTAGAAGTGTACATCAGTTTATAAAAATATATGAAGCCACCAGTAGTCCTAATGGTGGAGCCTATATTAATACTAAAACATACAATTTACCGGATCAAATAAGTGCTTATTATTCAATAACAAATGCTTTAAATCGAATCTTAATTAAGAAAACGATTTTTATAAAATGTAACAAATGAAAAAAAAGATTACCATAAAACAAATTGCCAGAGAACTCGACGTGTCCATTTCAACCGTTTCAAAATCACTGAGAAATAGTCTAGATATAGGCGAAGAAACGAAGTTAAAAGTACAAGCTTTTGCAAAATTTTACCACTATAAACCCAACAATATTGCACTTAGTTTAAAAAACAGAAAGACAAAAACCATTGGAATTATTATCCCCGAAATCGTACATTATTTTTTCTCGACAGTAATCAACGGGATTGAACATATAGCCAAAGAAAATGGATATAGTGTCGTTATTTGCTTGTCGGACGATTCTTTCGACAAAGAAGTGCTCAATATGGAATTACTCACAAATGGCAGTATCGACGGATTCATTATGTCGCTTTCTAAAGAAACTCAACAAAAAAAAGACTTTCACCATATTAGTGAAGCCATGAGTCAAGGAATGCCAGTCGTTATGTTCGACAGAGTTACCGAAGACATTCTATGCGATAAAGTTATCATTAACGATGAATTAGCCGCTTATGAAGCCGTTCAAAGTTTAATAGATAAAGGACGAAAAAAAATAGCACTTTTAACAACTGTTGATTATGTTAGCGTAGGAAAACTAAGAACCAATGGCTACACTAAAGCATTGTTTCACAACAACATTCCCTTTGATGAAAATCTAATCATTAAAATCGAAAACATTGACAATTGTAGTGTAAAAATCGAAGAGCTTCTTGAAGATAAAGCCATTGATGCCGTATTTGCTGTTAACGAACTATTTGCAGTAACCGCAATCAAGGTAGCCAATAAAAGCGGTATAAAAGTGCCCGAAGACTTGGCGGTTATCGCCTTTACCGACGGGATTATTTCTAAATATTCGACCCCAACTATAACTACAATAAGCCAAAGAGGAATGGAAATGGGAAAAGTCGCTGCTAAAATACTTATCGAAAGACTGGAATCTGAGGAAGTAGAATTGGAAGAAGACGAAGAGGAAAATTATAAAACCGTAGTTATTGAAACTCGGTTGATTGAAAGAGAATCAACAAATTAGACATAAAATAATTTATTTATTTACACTATTATTTAGTAGTTAAAGCTAATTCTATTTATGCTTAATTTTTATCTGTATTTAAACATTCAAAACTTTTACTCCGAAAAATAAGTTAAGCTATTGTAAAAAAGGTGGTTGTCGTAAATTAATATAATATGCGATAATTGCAGTCTAATTTAGGCTTGGTTCATTTTATCTTCTAAGTGATTTTATCCTTTGAATACAAATGAAAAGTTCCTGTAAGGAGTTGCTTATTCATTAGTTTTACTAAATGTCTGTCTTCTGTTTTACCATCATCATAACTCAATAGAAGTGCTATTTTTTTGGCAAATTAATGAATTTGTTTTTCCCCTCTATAAAATATTCTACAACCAAAAGATTCTGTATTTGCATTAGTAACCTTTTTACCTGATAATAATTCATCTAATGAAATTGTCAAAAAATTAGTTGCTTTTTCTGGTTCAGAAGCATTGTCATCAATCGACCCTTGATATTTAATTGTGTATTTATTGTTTTTGTTTTTCCAAATAATAAATGCTTGAGGTGTATGCGTTGCATTAAACTGTTTGGCAACGGTTTGTTTCTTATCTTGTAAGTACGGAACCGTCATTTTATCATTTTTAGCTTTTTTTTGCATTAATTTGAATGATTCTTCGGCATAAACTAGAGTATCCATAGAATTAATAGCAAGTAAATATACCCCTTGTTTTTTATATTTATCGTTGATTTTGTTCAATCGGTTGGTGTACAATTTAGCCATTGGGCATTTATTACAGGTAAAAACAATTACAAAGCCTCTGGCATCTTTATAATTATTGAGAGAAATCATTTTATTATCTACATTTTTTAAACTAAAGTTTTTAATTTGAATTTCAGTTTCTAAAGATGAAGAAAATGACATGCCAATTAAAGCAGTTGCAAAAAGTAGTAAAGTAGGTAGAAATCCATTTTTTTTCATAGCTAGTTTTTTATGAATTTTTTAGTCGTAACACTTTTTGCGTCTTTATCCATCATTTTGAACAAATAAGTTCCAGAAGCCAAACTCGAAACATCTATTCCATTTTGCCATTGGGGTTGAGGCAACATCATTACAATTCTGCCTTCAATAGTAGTAATTGTGATGTAGTAAATTTCTGTTGCTGAATCGTTTAAACTTAAAAATAATATTTCATTGGTAGGATTTGGATATAATTTGAATTTAGTTGAACTAGAAACTTTTTCATTTCCTAAAGGAGTTCCGGTAACTACAAATTGTCCCATTGTTCCTGCATCTTCATGTTGTGCATAATGACAATGGTACATAAATGGATGAGTAGCGTCCGCATAATCTTTAAATTTACAAACAAAAGATACTGTTTCGTTTATAGCTATAAAAAAGGAATCTTTCCAACCCGATTCATAGGCGCCAACAGCTCCTGTACTTCTAGAAATAATCTTAAATTGCACATCGTGAAGATGAAAAGCATGTCCAAAAATTTGAGTATTGGTAATCGTCCATTTTTGAGTAGTATCAACAGTAAGTGTTTTGTTAATAGTTGTTTCTACATAAGCCTTATTGTCAAAAGTAAATGCACCACCTGCTATGCCGCCTGTTATTGTAAGAGTTTGATTTACTGTTGCATCTGCAGCAGTTAAATAAGTATTATTTGCTAAAGTAGTTGGTATAGCTGTGATTGCAGTTGTTGCGGTTGTGGCAGCCCCTATATTAATTCGCAATATATTAAAATCTTTGTTGTTTAATAGACTTCCAAAATTACCTGACGTAGCGTTTTCAGCACCAGGAAATCCAAAGGTTTGACTTGTATTGTATGCTTTTAAATCTAAAGTTCCTCCTACAGCATCATTAGATAAATTAACTAATACTTCATAACGTTCCCCAACATGAACAGGCAATCGTGTAACTGCAACGGGAGCATTTAATAAGCCTCCATCGTTACCAATAATATAAAAAGTTCTGTTATCACTAAACCCTAAATTGTAACCTCTTTCTAATTCAGCATTTAAAATTCTTAAACGAACAACTTGTTTTGGTAAAGTAATTTGACCACTTAAAACCCCATTAGTAAGCATATAATCACCATAAGCTCTTCCTACAGAAAATTGATTCCCTGTTGTGAAATTTCTGCTCGTTAATATTAAAGGAATATCATCTGTCCCATAAGTTCTAGGTAAAGGCAATGCCGCTTCAACAGCATCTTTAACTATTATTAATCCCCCAACACCTTTGGATATTTGTGCTTCTGTAGTTGAATGTAAATGTGGATGATACCAGTAAGTAGCTGCATTATTAGTCATAGTCCAATACGGTTGCCAAAGAGTTTTTACAGGAATTACTTGATGCGGACCACCATCCATTACAGCAGGTAAATGCATTCCATGCCAATGCAAAGTAGTAGATTCATTTAAATTATTCGTCACATTCATATGAACTTCATCGCCTTTATTGATGATTAAGGTTGGGCCCCAAAAAGTTTCATTATTTATAGAACCCGTAACAGTTTGATTTCCTGTGGCTTTTATTTGCTTAAGAGATTCATGAATGTTTAAATCGAATGTTGTTCCATATAAAGCTTCTGGAATTGGAATAGTATTGTATTGAGAATATACAAAATGAGTGAAAATTAATAAAATTAGGGTAGTGATTGTCTTTTTCATACTGCTTAAATTGTTTTTTATTATCTATTAGACGGATTAACATTATTTTTCTTGCGCTAATTTAAAAATTAATTATTTCGGGTAACTAAAACGTTTGTCAAATAAAAAGTCTTTGTCAGTTAAGGTTATTAAAAAAGCCACTAAATCAACACGATCATTGTCAGAAAGATTCATTGGATTAGCTAATTCTTTGGATAAGCCTTTATCCTGTACTAAGGATCCTAAGGAATTGTAGTGTTTTATTACTTCATTTAATGTTTTGAATCTGCCATCGTGCATGTAAGGAAATGTGAATTGTATGTTACGTAATGTAGGTATTCTGAAACGCAAGTAATCTTTTTGTTTGCCCGTGATTTTTATTCGACCTGAATCCTTTAAAGTTTCATTTATTGCCAAACCGTTTTTCTCAAATTTCTCTTCGTTAAAGAGAGGCTCTTTGTGGCAAGAAGCGCAGTTGGCTTTAAATAAATCATAGCCATGTTGTTCGTTTTCGGCA
>CANEZU010000134.1 GCA_947444255.1 Flavobacteriaceae bacterium
AAAATACTGCCCTTTTCAAGCAACCCTTTTCAATGTGTAAAAGCCGCAAAATTTACAATTTTAACTTCTCGATATGAAGGATTTCCAATGTCACTAGTTGAGTCACTAACTTTAGGAACTCCGGTGGTTGCTGTTAATTGTAATTCAGGACCTCGAGAAATTATTAAAAATGAATACAATGGATTATTAGTCGAAAACGATAATCCACAAGCTTTTGCCAAGGCAATAAATCGAATGATAGACGAGCCTGTTTTATATGATTTTTGTAAGGCTAATTCTTCAAAAAGTGTCGAACATTTATCGTTATCTACAATTTCAAAACAATGGGAATCCATTTTAAAATAAAACTATGACTACTATTAATGATGTTCAATTAATTGAAATTCCAAAAATTCAGGATAGACGTGGGAATCTTTCTGTAATCGAAGGGAATACAATTCCTTTCGAATTAAAAAGAGTGTATTATTTATACGATGTTCCGAGTGGTAGTGAGCGCGGTGGACATTCTCATAAAGAACAACAAGAGTTACTTATTGCAATAAGTGGCAGTTTTGATGTCGTTTTGAAAGATGGTAATTCTGAGAAAATCGTAACGCTTAATAAACCTAATTTTGGATTATTGATTGGTAAAGGGATTTGGAGAGAATTACAGGATTTTTCATCGGGTTCGATATGTTTGGTTATGGCTTCTGATGTATTTGAAGAAAGTGATTATATGCGGGATTATGCGGAATTTGTTAAATCAAAATTATGATTTTAGATAAATTACAATCTTTAGTTAGTTTTGGAGATTTTGTGGACTTATATTACAAATTTAAATTCAAAGGAATAAAATTTTTATTTTCTAAATTTTCTAAATTTTCTTACGAAGACCGAGTTTCCTCTAAATGGGATCTATTTACTTCTCAATCCGATTTTTGGGTGATTCCGCAAATTAAAAAAGATTGGAATTTTAAAATATCAGGAAATGAAAATATAACTTATGAAACCTATGTTTATAATAAATATTTAGGTGGAAAAGATAATTTAAAATTAATTTCTATAGGCTGCGGCGAAGGAAATCATGAAAGAAATTTCGCAGAACAGGATGGGTTTAGTAAGATAATTGGAGTCGATGTTTCAAAAGAAAGTATTTCTCAAGCAAATAAGAATGCTACAGCCAATAATTTAAATATAGAATATCACTGTCTTGACTTTATAAAAATGGACTTTAAAAATGAGCAGTTTGACTTAGTGCTTTTTGATTCAAGTTTACATCACTTTGACAATATTAATGGTTTTTTGAAGGATTATATTCTCCCAGTTTTAAGCAATGATGGGATTTTAGTAGTATTTGAATACTGTGGTCCAAATCGATTAAGTTGGCGTAAATCTCAGTTAAATGAAGCAAATAGAATTTTAAAAGAGTTGCCTCCAAGATTTAAAACTTTATTAGATGGCAAAAGTTTGAAAAGAAAAGTTTACAGACCTGGTTTGATTAGAATGCTGTTAGTAGATCCTTCAGAAGCTCCAGATTCTGCAAATCTTGTTGTTTCATTAAATGAAAATTTTGATGTTTTAGAAGAAAAAAGATTAGGTTGGAATATCTCGCACCTACTGCTTAAAGGTATTTCACATAATTTTTTAAATAAAGATATAGAAACAGAAAGATTATTAAAATCAATTTTGGAACAAGAAAATGAATTTATAAAGGCAACATCGGAAAATGACGCCATATTTGGAGTTTATAAAAAGAAAAATAGCGTAATCTAAATGTCAATTTAGATATTAAAGTATCAAATGCTATTCTATTTATAAACAGTATTTGATAAATTATAATTGGCAAGAATTTTTTGCAATTGAACTAAATTCTTCAAAACAAATGCTGGAAGAACTAATAATATTCGTTTTTTTGTACTTAAATTCTTTAGATTAATTGCTTGATAAAGCTCTTTATAATTAATTTGATTTCTGTTTATTTTTAATCGTATTGCTAATGAACACCTATTTAAATCTAGAAATTTTTTTAAATCAGGATTTCTAATTTCAAGTTTTTCAAACTTCGAAAAATTTATTTTACCATAAATAAGAGATTGATTTTTAGACAGACTGTTGGCATCATAAACATATCTTGCCAAAATTTTCCAAGAAAATAATATAGGATAAATTAAACCTATTCTAATCCATAAATCAGTATCCTGACCGCTTTTTATTGTTGTATCAAAAAGTCCTACACTTTCGAAAATACTTTTATGAAAAACAGCACACGAAGTCCAAATAACAGATTCTTTCAAACTAGCACTAAAATAATTTACAATTTCAAAATCGTTTTTTTTCTGAATTGAATATACTGCTGGAATTACATTTTTTGATGTCTCAATTTCTATCGCTGCCGAAAATACTTTCTGATCTGGGAAATTATTTATACTGAGATACATTTCTTCTAAAAAATTAGGATACCAATAGTCATCAGCGTCAATAAAAGTAATGTAATTGGATTGTGCTTTCTCAATTCCATAATTTCGGGCAGAGGAAGCGCCGCCATTTTCTTTTGAAAAAAGCCGAATTCTAGAATCTTTGAATTCAATTATTTTTTCAGCACTTTTATCTGTCGAACCATCATTAATAATAAGAATTTCAAAATCAGTAAAACTTTGATTGAGTACACTTTTTAAAGTTGCTTCAATAAAATTTTCTTTGTTATAAAGCGGAATAATTACAGAGAAGAAAGCCATTTTTTTAATTTAATGGTTTTGTTAGAACAAGAATGGTTTCATTAGAATCAAAACCATTACTGTTTTTATCAATAAAATTAGTTCTAATTTCAACAGAAAAACCAGAAGTTTCTAATCTTTCTTTTAATCCTTTTATGGAATAGATGCGAACATGATCCTCTTGCCCAAAATGTTTTAATCGATCTTCATTAGAAATTATAGAATAGTTTTCATAGATAGTTCCTTCCTTAAATGGGGTTTGAACTAAGGCTTTAGCTCCAGGTTTTAAAACTCGAAAAACTTCTTTCATTGCAGCCATATCATCCTTTATATGTTCTAATATATGGTAACAAATGATCAAATCTAAACTAATATCGTTAATTTTTAGATTTGTGATGTCAAATTGATGATCTGCAATAAAATCACCTGATAAATCGGTGCTTTGATAATTAATAGTAGGTATTTTTTTTAATTTTCGATACAAGCAGCGTGATGGTGAAAAATCTAAGATAGTAATATTAGGCTTTAAGAATTCGGTTTCTAAAAGTTGCCATAATCTCCTGTTTCGTTTTAAACTTCCACAATTTGGACATAAAAAATCCTCATTATTTAATGAAATAAAACGTTTCAATTTTTTATTACAAATGTTACAACTATATAATTTTCCGGAATAGAATAGAGCAAATACACTTCTCCATTTTTCTTCATGCTGGAAAAGAAATTCCTTTGGTATTAAAGCTTTAATAATAGTTTTTGTAGTCTGATACATATCATTTCACATCAATTGAACATAGATAACCCAAGCGGTATAAATCAAATACTAATAAGGATGGATTTGATCCTGATAAGTTTTTAATGAAAAATTTATTTGTTATTTTATGAAAATACAGCAAAGCAAATCTAAGTTTTAATTTCTTTATTCTAATGTATAATTTTGAAATAGAAACATAATTTGGAGATATTAATTGCTTGTCAATTAAATATTTCAATGCAATTAAAGATTCATTCTCCTTATTTATGGCTTTTTCAAAAGGGTCTAGTCCCAAATGATAAATAGGGTTGTCAATATGAATAACTTTGATGTTTTTTTGCATTAAATTAAAGGAAAACAAGGTGTCTTCGTGTCTTAAATTTGGAATCGTCTCATTGAAAGAAACGACATCAAATATAGATTTGTGAATTAGAAAATTGAGTGTTAATAGACGTAAATAAGGACTTTTTTTTCTTTCATCCGGGCTAAGTGATTCCCTATTTTTTCCATAAAGCCAGCGAAGTAATTTAATTTGTTCGGGCTTTTCTTCTTTATACAACAAACCGCCATTTACAATTTTGATTTCTTCGTTTAAGTACGAAACATATTTAGAAATAAAAGTATTTTCTTTGGGTAAAACATCTGAATCTAGAAATAAAAGCCAATCGTATTTGGCTTTTTTAGCCAATAAATTACGTATTTTGCTTCTTCCAATATTAGTTTCAAGTTGACTAAAATGGCAATTGATTAAGCCGCTAATTAGTTCATTTTCTGAAAATAATTCTTTCGAAGCATCATCTAAACAGATAATTTCATATTCGATTCCTGTTTTCTCTAATTGTTCCTGAATTGTTTTAATTAGCTCAAAAACATTGTAATTATAGGTTGGAATGAGTACAGATAGCATTATACCGCTCTTTGAACTACTTCAAAAATTTTATTATCCTCACATTTCAATGTTTTAGATGGGAATTTCATCAACAAAGCATAATCGTGAGTGGCCATTATTACTGTTTTTCCGTTAGCATTAATTTTTCTTAATACTTCAAGAACTTCTACACTAGTTTGAGGATCAAGATTTCCAGTAGGTTCATCGGCCAAAATTAATTCAGGATCATTTAGTAAAGCTCTCGCAATCGCTACACGTTGTTGTTCTCCACCAGAAAGTTGGTGCGGCATTTTATTTGCAAATGATTTCAAGTCAACTTTGTCGAGAACTTCATCAATTTTGGCTTGCATTTCTACTTTATCCGTCCAACCAGTTGCTTTTAATACAAACAGCATATTTTCGTTAATATTTCTATCGGGTAAGAGTTTAAAATCCTGAAATACAATTCCTATTTTTCTTCTCAAATAAGGGATTTCGGACTCTTTTAAAGCAGCCAAATCATAATCAACAATACTTGCTTGTCCTTCTGTTAATGGCATGTCAGCATAAAGAGTTTTCATAAAACTACTTTTTCCAGAACCTGTTTTACCAATAATATAAATGAACTCACCATGATTTACTTCAAGGTTTATATTCGATAATATGACTTTATTTTCTTGATAGATAGAAACGTTTCTCAAAAATAGGATTGGTTCTGGCATGATAATTTTTGTTTATTTTGTAAAAGTAATAAGATTTGGCTAAACTACAATTATCAAAGTTAATTTTAGCCTTGTTAAAAAAGATGTTCATAATAAAAACACAAAACACCCCGTTATCAAATAGAGAGTAATACTTTTGAAAATATAAATAAAATTACAATGCACAAACTTTCAGGTCTATTTTTACTGATTTTTATTATGGAAATCACAGTTATTTCCGCCCAAAAATCAGCTATATATACAAATGATTCGCAGGATTTCAATAAGGCACTTTCCTTATATCAGGATAATCAATATTTATCAGCTCAAATTATTTTTGACCAAGTAAAATCGGAAAACAAAAATCCGGATGTTCAAGCTGATTGTGCTTATTTTAGTGCTAATTGTGCCATACGGTTGAATCAAAATAGTGCGGATCAAAGTATGGAAGATTTTGTAAATGATTATCCAACAAGTCCAAAACACAATCAGGCTTTTGTAGAAGTTGCTCAGTTTTATTTTGATCAAGGCAAATTCCCACAGGCCTTAAATTGGTTTGAAAAAGTGGACGAAAATAATTTAACTTATGATGATTTAGCTCGTTTTAATTTTCAAAAAGGATATTGTCATTTTAGTGTTAATCATAAAAAAGAAGCTAATTTGTACTTTAACAAAGTCATAAATTCTAAAGATTATGGCTCTCAAGCTAAATATTATTTAGGTTTTATAGCCTATGATAATGACGATTATAAGAACGCTAATAAATATTTTCAGGATGTTTCCAATGAAGATAAATATAAAGAGAAACTGTCCTATTTTCAGGCAGATATGAATTTTAAATTTGGAAACTTTCAAAAAGCGATAGATTTAGGGTTAGAAGCAATGCCGAAATCGAATCCTTCTGAACAATCGGAACTGAATAAGATTATAGGTGAAAGCTATTTTAATCTCAACCAATATGAGCAGGCAATTCCTTACTTATCTTTATATAAGGGCAAAAATGGAAAATGGAATAATACTGACTTTTACCAGTTAGGATATGCCTATTATAAGCAAAATGATTTTGAAAAAGCTATTGCACAATTCAATAAAATTATTGGAGGTAAAGATTTTGTAGCTCAAAATGCGTATTATCACTTGGGCGAAAGTTATCTTAAAACCGATAAAAAGCAACAGGCTTTAAATGCTTTTAAAAATGCATCTGAAATGAACTTTAATGCGAGTCTTCAGGAAGATGCTAATTTGAATTATGCTAAATTGAGTTATGAAATTGGTAATTCTTATCAAAGTGTTCCAGATGTATTAGCTTCATTTTTAGGTAAATATCCTAATTCAAACTCTAAAGTAGAAGTAGAAACACTGTTGATAAATTCTTTTATTACTTCCAAAAATTACAAAGGGGCTTTAGATTTATTGGAAAAAAATTCCAGTTTTGAAAATAAACAAGCGTATCAAAAAGTTACTTTTTACAG
>CANEZU010000135.1 GCA_947444255.1 Flavobacteriaceae bacterium
ATTCATAACTTCAGTTAAATGCCTTCTATCTAGATGAACATAAATCTCGGTAGTTGTAATAGATTCGTGACCTAGCATTAATTGGATAGAGCGTAAATCAGCTCCATTCACCAAAAGATGTGTGGCAAATGAATGTCTTAAAGTATGCGGGCTTATGGTTTTATTCAAATTTATTTTGACTGCTAATACTTTAATAATTGTAAAAATCATAGCTCTGCTCAATTGCTTCCCTCTTCTGTTTAGGAATAAAGTATCTTCAAATCCTTTTTGAATAGCCAAATGAATTCGAATAGCCTTCATGTAAATTTCAATATATTTTTGGGTCAACTCTCCAATTGGAACAAATCGCTGTTTATTTCCTTTTCCTGTTATCTTGATAAATCCTTCTTCAAAAAACAAGTCCGATATTTTTAAAGTGACTAATTCGGATACACGAAGTCCACATCCGTAAAGGGTTTCTATAATAGCTCTATTCCGTTCTCCTTCTGGAGTACTTAAATCGATTGCCGCTATCAAATCATCTATTTCTGGAACCGAAAGTGTATCCGGTAATTTTCGACCTATTCTTGGGGTTTCGATTAATTCCATCGGATTGTCATTCCGATAATCTTCAAAAATTAAATAGGAAAAAAAACTTTTTAAACCTGAAATAATCCTTGCCTGAGAACGAACATTAACTTCTTTTGAAATGCTATAAATGAATTGTTGTAAAGTTTCTTCGGAGATTTTTAAAGGCGAAACCGCTATTTTATTCTCGTCCAAAAAAGAACAAAGCCTTTCTATGTCAAAAGAGTAATTATCAATAGTATTTTTTGACAAACCCCTTTCAATCTTTAAAAAGGATTGATAATTTCGTATAAAAATGTTCCAATTCATCCTACAAAGTAAAGTGAAAAAAAGATATAATAATTTATTTATTTTGTGAAGGAAAGCATAAAAGCAATAAATCCCAACTTAAAGAGTTTTAAATTGCAGACCTATATTATAAATCTTAACATTAAAATACAAATTATGAAAAAAATACTTCTAAGCACGATAATTCTTCTAGCCTTGACTGCTAATGTTCAGGCACAATCACTTCGAATTGGAGTAAAAGGGGGATTGAATTATGCCAATCAAAATGGTACAAATATAACCGTTAATAACCGAAACTACACAACCGATGCTATCACGAGTTATCATGCTGGTTTAATTGCTGAGGTGAAACTTTTAGAGAATTTGGCTATTCAACCGGAGCTATTATATTCTACTCAAGGGGCTACTTACAAAAATGCGTTGGGTGATATTAAAAACGAACTAGGGTATATCTCCATTCCCGTTTTGGCTAAAATTTATTTAAACAAAACAATCAGTCTTGAATTAGGACCGCAGGCTTCTTTTCTTCTTAGCGAAAAAAACAATTTTGCTGTCAAAGATGCGAAAACATTTGATTTTGCTGGTGCAGGAGGTTTAACCGTTTACCTTACTAAAAGTCTCTTTATTCAAGGACGATATGTATTGGGTTTAACAGAAGTTTCTAGAGAAGCAAAAACTACAAATTCAGTACTTCAAG
Source organism: Flavobacteriaceae bacterium (assembly GCA_947444255.1). Classification (GTDB taxonomy): domain Bacteria; phylum Bacteroidota; class Bacteroidia; order Flavobacteriales; family Flavobacteriaceae; genus Flavobacterium. Next base: position 1,553 of record CANEZU010000135.1, read on the forward strand.
TTTCTGCAGGATTAATGTTTTAAGAAAATAAAATACTTTTTTTACAAAAACCGTTCTGTTTATTGGAACGGTTTTTTTATTTTTACAAAAAAAGGAATTATGAAAATCGCTATTATCAACGGACCAAATCTAAATTTATTAGGAAAAAGGGAACCTGAAGTTTATGGCACTCAAACTTTTGAGGACTATTTCCAAATTTTAAAAGAAAAATTTTCTGCTGTTGAATTCGTCTATTACCAATCAAATATTGAAGGGGAATTAATTGATAAAATACAAGAATTTGGATTCTCATATGATGGAATTATTCTAAATGCAGGTGCTTATACGCATACATCTATTGGAATTGGTGATGCAATAAAAGCAATAACAACCCCAGTTGTAGAAGTTCATATTTCAAATACTTTTTCCCGTGAAAGTTTCAGACATCAGTCCTATATTTCTCCAAATGCAAAAGGAGTTATTCTTGGTTTTGGTATGAAAAGTTATGACTTAGCGATACAATCCTTTTTGTAAACATAACCATTTTATTTATTTGTAACGAACCTATGCTAAAGTAGTCTTATAAGAAACTAAGGTCTATGAAAAGCATTTGTTCCTTGCTAGTGTTACTATTATTTGCAGTTAATACAAATGCACAAATTAAAGGAATTGTCACTGATGAAAATGGAAAAGCACTCCCCTACATCAATATTTTTGAAGAAAGCACCTATAATAACACTACTTCAAACGAACAAGGAAACTATCAACTGAACTTAAAAAAAATTGGAAAACACATAATTGTATTTCAGTATTTAGGTTTTAAAACTACCAAAATTACTATTATAGTAAACCAGTTTCCTTATAATTTAGATGTGAAATTAGTGGAAGAAAGTTATACTCTTAATGAAGTTATAATAAATACTAAAGGCAATCCTGCTAACGCAATAATCAAAAATGCTATTGCACACAAAAAAGAAAATTCGGAGAAGACAGCCCGTTTCAAGGCTGATTTTTATTCCAGAGGGATTTTCAAACTTAAAAATGCTCCGAAAAAAATTCTAGGTCAAAAGATTGGTGATTTAAATGGTGCTTTAGATTCAACAGGAACCGGCATAATTTCCCTATCTGAAACATTTTCAAAAATTATTCTCGAAAAGCCAAACAATTTAAAGGAAGTTGTCACCGCTTCTAAAGTAAGCGGACAGGATAAAGGATATAGCTATAATACCGCACGATCTTCTTTTTATGACTTTTATGATAACACTATTCCTTTTGGTTTAAATATGATTTCTCCCCTTTCGGATAATTCATTCAACTATTATAAATTCAAATTAGAAAACACTTTCAGTGACGAGAACAAACAATTAATCAATAAAATAAAAGTTATTGCTCGTCGTGACAAGGAGCCTGTTTTTGAAGGTTATATCTACATAATCGAGGATTCTTGGGCCATTTATGCTATAGATTTGGATATAAAAGGATACCGAATGCAAGAAGAATTTATAGATGTTATGACACTAAAACAAAATTTTAGCTATAATAAAAACAACACGATCTGGGCGAAAAACACTCAAAGTCTTGAATTCACAGCGGGGGCTTTTGGAATAAAATTTACAGGAAAATATAATTATGTCTATAGCAATTATGAATTTATAGCTGCTTTTCCTAAGAAAACGTTTACCAATGAAATCACTAATATCGAACTAAATTCGAATAAGAAAGACTCCGTTTTTTGGAAAAACAATAGGCCAATTCCGCTAACATCCGAAGAAACTAATGATTATACTCGAAAAGATAGTATTTACAAAGTTCGAAACTCCAAGAAATATTTAGATTCAATAGATCAAAAAGGAAATAAATTTAAAATACTAAAATTGGTTTCTGGCTACACGTATAAAAATAGTTCTGAAAAATATTCATTTAATTATAATGGGTTACTAAACCTTAGTTCTTTAAATTTTAATACGGTTCAAGGCTATAATTTTGATTCTGGATTTAAATATACGAATTGGAAGAATTCAGAAAAGGGGAAATATACTTCTATAAACACAAAATTGAATTACGGTTTTGCCGAAGATCGTTTGCGAATTATTGGTCAGTTTACACATCGTTTTAACAATCAAAATTATGCTACTTTAAATTTGACTGCTGGAAATTCTGTAAAACAATTCAATGAAAATCAACCGATAAGCCCCTTTTTAAACTCGGTCAGCTCCTTGTTTTTTAAAGATAATTATATGAAATTGTATAATTTAGAAACTGCTTCCGCTGGTTACAGTCAGGATATTGCTAACGGCATAAACCTCAACGGAAAAGTAGAATATGAACAACGAAAACCGCTATTTAATACTACTGATTTTTCCTTTTTTAATAAAGACGCCTTGTATTTATCTAATAATCCAATAGCTTCAAATGACTTTATAAATCCTAGTTTTGAAAGACACCATTTAGTAAAAGCAGCTGTAAATGCTATAATTAATTTTGGCAACAAATATTCTACACGTCCTGACGGAAAGTTTAATATTCGAAATAATAAGTACCCTACGCTCCATTTGGATTTTGAAAAGGGACTTGCCGGAAGCGAGAAAAAATATGAATTTGAACATCTTTCAAGTCGGATAAATTATGATCTTACAATTGGAAACAAAGGAACTTTAGGTGTGAATTTAAAAGCTGGAAAATTCTTTAATGCCGAAAATATTTCCTTCATAGATTACAAACATTTTAATGGGAATCAAACACATATTGGTCAAACCGATCGTTATTTAAATGTATTTAATCTACTAGCCTATTATTCAAATAGCACAAACAATGCCTATTTCGAACTCCATTCAGAGTATAATGACAAAGGGTTTATCATGAATAAAATTCCGTTGCTAAATCTTTTAAAATCCAATTTAATTTTAGGTTTTCACAATTTGACTATACCGGATCGAAAACCATATTCAGAGATTAGCATTGGCCTAGACAATCTTGGTTTTGGAAAATTTCATTTTTTACGATTGGATTATGTGCGATCTTATCAAAATGGATTTCAAACTGACGGTATCGTTTTTGGATTGAAGTTTTTAAATATACTTGAATAGAAGTCTATAATCAGAAAAAAATACTCCCTAATTGTATTCTTTAGGTTCAATATGAATTAAAACATGACCTAATTCGGGTATTTCTGATCGAAGGGTATCTTTTAATTTATGAGATAGCTCGTGCCCTTCTTTTACAGAAATAGTACCATCTACGATAGCATGTAAATCGACATGATATTTCATTCCTGCTTTTCGAATAAAACATTTTTCAGTATCGGTAATTCCCTCTACATCTGCCGAAATTTTTCTGATTTCGATGACCAGATCATCATACAAATGCTCGTCCATAATTTCCCCTAATGCAGGTCTGAAAATCAAATAAGCGTTATATAAAATAAATCCAGAGGCAAAAAGTGCCGCCCAATCATCAGCTGATTCATATCCTTTTCCTAAAATTAAAGCAATGGAAATTCCAATAAATGCAGCTACCGAAGTTATAGCATCACTTCTATGATGCCAGGCATCTGCTCGTAGTGAAGAACTATTACTTTCTATACTTCGTTTCATTACCAACCTAAAAGAATACTCTTTCCAGATAATTATAGCTCCCAAAACCAAAAGAGTCCAGGTTTTTGGTAGTTCATGAGGGGTACTTATATTAGCAATACTTTCATAAGCTATTATTGTTGCAGAAGTAATAAGAAATCCAACAACTAAAAAGGTTACTAAGGGCTCCGCTCTTCCATGACCATAAGGATGGTTTTCATCTGCAGGTTTATTGGAATATTTAATTCCAAATAACACTAAAAAGGAAGAAAAAATATCGGTAGTAGATTCGATTGCATCTGCAATTAAAGCATAGGAATTTCCGAAAAAACCAGCCAAACCTTTAATAATAGCAAGACTTGTATTTCCTATTATACTAAAATAAGTTGCTTTTATAGCAGTTTGTTCGTTAGTCATGGGACCTACAATAAATATATTTTAAGATTCTCTAACAATGTGAGCTCCAATAGCTCTCAAACGTTCGTCAATTCTTTCATAACCCCGGTCAATTTGTTCGATATTCTGAATTGTGCTCGTTCCTTTTGCGGACAAAGCTGCAATCAACAAGGAAATTCCTGCACGAATATCAGGTGAAGACATGGTAGTTGCTTTCAATTGAGATTTAAAATCATGACCCATAACCACAGCTCGGTGTGGATCACATAACATGATTTTTGCACCCATATCTATCAGTTTATCCACAAAGAATAAGCGGCTTTCAAACATTTTTTGATGTATTAAAACATCCCCTTGTGCTTGAGTTGCAACAACCAAAACGATACTCAACAAATCTGGAGTAAAGCCAGGCCAAGGAGCGTCAGCAATAGTAAGAATTGAACCATCAATATCCGTTTTTATTTCGTAACCATGTTCATGAGCTGGAATATAAATATCATCTCCTCTTTTTTCAAGCGTAATTCCTAATTTTCTAAAGGTACTTGGTATAACTCCAAGATTTTCCCAACTAACATCTTTAATCGTGATTTCAGATTTTGTCATAGCCGCCAATCCAATCCAAGAACCTATTTCGATCATATCCGGCAGAATACGATGTTCGCATCCTCCTAATTTGTCAACCCCTTCAATAGTAATCAAATTAGACCCAACACCTGTAATATTTGCTCCCATGCTGTTCAACATTTTGCATAATTGTTGCAAATAAGGCTCACAGGCAGCATTGTAAACTGTAGTTTTACCTTTTGCTAAAACAGCAGCCATAACAATATTAGCTGTTCCGGTAACCGATGCCTCATCTAATAACATATGCGCTCCAGTCAATCCCTCAGGTGCTTCTACTCCGTAAAAATGATCTTCTTTGTTATATCG
>CANEZU010000136.1 GCA_947444255.1 Flavobacteriaceae bacterium
GATAAAGGGACCATCATTATCAATCAAAACAGAATTGAGTCGATAGGAAATGCTGCTGATATTAAGATACCGGCTGATGCGAAAGTATACGAGCTTGACGGAAAAACAATCATGCCGGGCATGGTCGATGCTCACGCGCATATCTGTGCCTTTCGTTATGGACTCACTACCCAACAAAACTGGTCTTTATATGCCAATTTAGCCTTTGGCGTGACTACTTCTCACGACCCTTCTTCCAATACAGAATCCATTTTTACTATCTCCGAAATGGTAAAAAGTGGTGCTATTGTAGGTCCTCGTATTTATTCTACCGGTTTCATTTTATACGGTGGCGAAGGCGATTTCAAAGCGGTGGTGAATACTATCGATGATGCGAGATCGGCTATAAAGCGAACCAAAGCTTTTGGTGCCCTTTCGGTAAAAAGCTACAACCAACCGCGTCGGGACCAACGCCAACAGATATTGCAGGCCGCAAGAGAAGAAGGTATTAATGTGGTTCCGGAAGGAGGTTCTACCTTTTTTCACAACATGACGATGATTATCGATGGCCACACTGGGGTTGAACACAACATTCCTGTAGCGCCGGTTTATAAAGATGTTTTAGAACTTTGGGGTACCAGCAAAGTGGGCTACACGCCTACCCTGATTGTAAATTACGGAGGTTTGAATGCCGAATTATATTGGTACGAAAAAACGAATGTTTGGGAAAATAAAAAACTGCTTCAATTCACTCCAAGAAGCGTCATCGATTCCCGTTCGAGATACCGTATGATGGCACCCCAAGAAGACTATGATAACGATCACATCCTAACTTCAAAAACAGTGAAAGCACTAGCCGATACGGGTGTTAAAATCAACATGGGAGCCCACGGACAATTGCAAGGCTTAGGGGCACATTGGGAATTATGGAGTATCAAACAAGGAGGTATGAGCAATCTTGAAACCCTGAAAACAGCGACTATCAATGCCGCCAATTATATCGGCGCCGGAAAAGACATTGGCTCTTTAGAAGCTGGTAAAATGGCCGATATCCTAGTATTGGATAAAAACCCATTAGAAGACATTCAAAACTCAAACAGTCTAATTTATACCATTGCTAATGGCCGAATCTACGATAGCGAAACCATGAATGAAGTGGGCAACGAGCCGCACAAACGCCTTCCTTTTTATTGGGAAAACAGCAAATACAATGCTGCCTTTCCTTGGCATGAAGAAAGCAATAGCTTCACCCACCAACAATGTTGCAGTGCCGGAACTGGGCACAATTAATAAACTAACGATTAAATAAACCGTGATGAACTCCAGTCAATAGGTTAAATTGCCAATCTGTGAAAATTAGCCACAGATTCACTGATTACAAATGATTAAAAATCTGTGACCTGAGCGATAGTAACTGGCGAAGCAATCTGTGAATCTGTGGCAAAAAATTTTGGTAGCTCAATCGAGATTCACAGAAAGTGCTTAGTTTAAAACTAAATTTTAAGAGCAATAAAACAAAGGCGGTCCCGAAAGTAATTTTCGGACCGCCTTTTTAGTACGACTTAGTTTTTATTGTAGAATACTTTCAATACGACTCAATTCGGCTTCCGAAAAATCCAACTTTTGCAAACTGTCAATATTAGCATTCAGTTGCGCAACCGAACTGGCACCTATCAAAACCGAACTTACACGACGGTCTTTTAACAACCAGGCCAAAGCCATCTGAGCCAAGGACTGTTGGCGTTCCAACGCTATTTCGTTCAGTACTTTTATTTTCAAAACTTTCTCAGCACTCACTTCTGCTTCCTTCAAATGCCCATTTGGATTGGAAGCTCGGGAACTAGCCGGAATACCAGCCAAGTATTTATCCGTCAGTAAACCTTGTGCCAAAGGGGAAAAAGCAATACAGCCCACTCCTTTTTCTTCAAGGACATCCAGCAAACCGGCTTCTGCCTCTCTTACAAACATAGAATATTTAACCTGATGAATCAAGCAGGGTGTTCCCAATCGCTTAAGAATTTCACAAGCAGCCCGGGTTTGCTCTGGATCATAATTCGAAATTCCCGCATAAAGGGCTTTTCCACTGCGCACGGCATAATCCAAAGCTTGCATGGTTTCTTCTAAGGGAGTATCGGGATCAAACCGATGCGAATAAAAAATATCAACATAGTCTATTTGCATCCTCTTTAAACTTTGATCCAAACTCGACAATAAGTATTTTCGGGATCCCCAGTCACCATAAGGTCCATCCCACATGGTATAGCCTGCTTTAGTCGAAATTACCAGTTCATCCCTGAGGTTTCCCGCAAAATTATTCTTTAGTATTTTTCCGAAATTGCTCTCGGCTGAGCCTGGTGTCGGTCCGTAATTATTAGCCAAATCAAAATGGGTAATCCCCTTATCAAAGGCTACTTTCGCTATGCTTTCTGCATTTTCAAAGGAATCAACCGAACCAAAGTTATGCCACAATCCCAAAGAAATTTGAGGCAATAACAAACCACTTTTTCCACATCTGTTGTATTTCATAATTCGTATGTCTTTTTTTACGAATTTAAAACATTATAGGTATTTAATTCGAATCAAAACAATTAATTACAATAACAGGCGCTATAGCTAAAAAAGGATAGTTATTTATTGAAGCTCTAACTAAAAAAGCAAAGCCCGGTTTCTCAACCAGGCTTTGCTTATGATATTAAAAAAACACACGCCGAGAATCTAGAAAATCCCCAAACGTACACTAGGCGTATTGACACGAACCCCAGTATTTATAGTATTCCGACTCGGACTGCTTCTGTAATAAGGGCGGTTATTGTAGTTGTTATTATAGTCGTAATAATAAAAACTGGCTTGCTGATAATAGTAATCACTATGATGACAATGGCTGTCACAATGATTGTGATGCTCAGCATAGGCTCTTTTTTTGCGCTGCATATACACCCGATAGGCCCTTTTATTATTTTTCTTGAGGTCCTGTTCGTATTCTTTTTGTTCCGCCCAAAAAGCTTGATCGTCCTTATCGCTACTTGCACTTAGCTTTTGCTCATATTGGGCATCCTCAATGGCGCGATCTTCATAATAGCTTCGCTTTTCTTGCTTTGATTCAGCAGAAACGCTAGTTTCCTGTGACCAGGATTGACTCGTAAAAACAAGGCTAATAAAAAATAATGTGGTTTTAAATGTATTCATAATTGCGATTTTTAGTGTGATTTATATTTGCCGCTATTGGCAACTTCACTTATAAGACAAGCGGGAATCCGTTTACCCTAGTCTCGAATGAAAATATTTTTAAAATAAGTAATACCGTTAAAAAATAAACAGCAGCACAATAAGTTGAAGCAAACTAATAAAGTCCAACTGACTATATTTCAAAGCCAAATTTCTAGAAATAGCTTAGCAGAGCTCAACGAATACAAAATCTATCTTATAATTTGATAAACTTGGTAACATAAGTCACGCTTCTATCGTAAATTTGTGCATAATTTTGTACAAAACAGTAAAATGGACGTTGAAATACTTGCTCGAATTCAGTTTGCCTTTACCATTGCTTTTCATTACATCTATCCGCCTTTAAGTATCGGAATTGGATTGATCATGGTGATCATGGAAGGCCTTTATATCAAAACAGGAAATAAAGAATACGAAATCCTAACCCGCTTTTGGATTAAAATATTTGCCCTGACTTTCGGAATCGGAGTAGCCACAGGAATAATAATGGAGTTTGAATTTGGAACCAATTGGGCCGTTTATTCGCGCTATGTGGGCGATATTTTCGGAAGTGCATTGGCAGCCGAAGGCCTATTTGCCTTTGGTCTAGAAAGTACCTTCCTGGGGGTTTTACTCTTCGGCTGGAACCGCGTAAAACCCTGGGTTCATTTTGTATCTACCCTGGGCGTATTCCTAGGTTCAATGTTCTCCGCAGTTTGGATAGTTGTAGCTAATTCCTGGCAGCAAACACCTGCCGGTTATCATATCGTGGGCGAAGGCCTAATGGCTCGTGCCGAGGTAACCGATTTCTGGGCCATGGTTTTTAATCCTTCTAGCGTAGATCGCGTAATTCATACCTGGCAAGGTGCCATCCTTGCAGGTGCTTTTTTGGTTTTAAGTGTTCACGCCTACTACATTCGAAAAGGCCGCTTTATCGAAATATCTAAAAAAGCATTCAAAATTGCCCTAGTCGTTGCCACTATTTTTTCATTAACACAATTGATTTCTGGCCACAGTTCTGCTGATGGCGTTGCGGTAAATCAACCGGCAAAATTAGCCGCTATGGAAGGCCATTTTCAAAAAAAGGCGCCTGCCGATTTATACCTTCTCGGATGGGTCGATAAAGAAAATCAGAAAACAACGGGGATTGGAATTCCCGGTGGATTATCCTTTTTAGTACATCAGGATTTCAATGCGCCCATTAAAGGCTTAAACGCCTTCCCTGTCGAAGATCGCCCAAGTCAGATAAATGCCGTATTTCAGTTTTACCACATTATGATTAGCATCGGAATGGCATTAATTGCGCTTTCCCTTTATGCTTGCTTTCTCTGGTGGCGGGGGAAATTGTTTGAAACGAAATGGCTTTTGTGGATTTTCTCCTTCGCAGTTATCTTACCCCAAATTGCCAATCAGGTAGGATGGTTTTCAGCCGAAATGGGCAGACAACCTTGGGTCGTTTATGGTCAATTGAGAACCAGTCAGGCTTTTTCACAAGAAGTAACCTCCAGCCATATCCTCTTTTCCTTGATCTTGTTTTTAGTCGTTTATAGTATCTTATTTGTTTTATTTATTTATTCGGTGAACAAAAAAATAAAACACGGCCCCTATGAAGAAGCCAAGATACCCCTTAGTTTTACAAATTCTCAAATTCAATAAATATGAATTATTTTCTTGGAGTTGACTATCCCACTTTATGGTATTTAGTAATTGGTTTACTGTTTTCTGGATACGCCATCTTAGAAGGTTTTGATTTTGGCGCAGGTGCCTGGCATTTATTCTTCAAAAAAGATTTGAGCCGCCGAATTGCAATAAATGCTATTGCTCCTGTCTGGGATGCCAATCAAGTTTGGCTTGTAATTGGTGGTGGTGCTTTATTCGCGGGATTCCCCCTCATGTATGCCACCATGCTATCGGCCATGTACATTCCCTTTATGCTATTTTTAATGTTCAATGTACTTCGAGCGGCCGCAATAAAGTTTAGAAGCGCCGAAGAAATGCGCTGGTGGAGAAAAACCTGGGACATCGTCTACAGCATTTCTAGTAGCATGATCGCCTTCCTATTGGGCGTTGTCCTGGCTAATATCCTTCAAGGTTTTGCAATAGGACCCAATTTTAATTATAAAGGCGATGCCTTCTTTTCCTTCCTAAATCCCTATGCCATAATGGTTGGTTTTACAACTCTTTCCCTTTTTATGACCCAAGGTGCCATCTACCTTTTGCTGAAAACCGAAGGCCGATTACACCTTCGACTGACCTTCCTGCTCCAAAAAGGAATGATATTTTTTGTAATAAGCTTTGCGATCACCACCCTATATACCTTAGTTTTTATTCCGGAAGTAACCGCAAATTTTAGAGCGAAACCCATTTATTTTGTCGTCCCTATTCTGTCTTTTTTGGCTGTAGCCAATGTTCCCCGTTTGGTATCCAAAAAAAGATACATGCTGGCTTTAATATTCTCCTCACTCACCATGGCATTTTTACTCGTGCTGGTAGCCATACAATTGTATCCTACCCTATTGATTTCTACCATTGATCCCAAATACAATGTGACGATTTACAATGCAGCCTCTTCCCAAAAATCACTGGGAATTATGCTAACCATTGTACTAATTGGTGCTCCCTTGCTGGGCGCTTATTTTTTCTTCTTATACCGAACTTTCAACGGGAAGGTAAAACTCGACGACACCAGTTACTAATATTTAATTCGGAACTTTAAAAAACACGAGCTCTTCTGTATCTCCAAATTTTAGACTTTAAAAAAGAAGTTTTTAACTCCCATTTAGAATATCTTTATCCATAAATTAATTTTCTATTCTAAACCTATCAATGAGTTTACAAACCTTCTTCGGACTAGCCAAATTTGGCAAACGGCCTTCAAAACTTCGATTAGAGAAGGTCAAACAATCTCCCAATTATACAAATGGTGCTTTTCAAAACCTAAGTTTTACACCCGGATTGACTGAAGGAGTAAGCTATTTCGCCGTTTTCAAAGAAATGCTTTTCGGAAAAAGTAAAAGAGTAGCCCCGATAGATCTCATTCCATCTACTAAAACCGACCTTCTCAATTTAGATCCCGACAAAGACATTTTAGTTTGGTTTGGTCATTCCTCCTATTTCCTGCAAATTGACGGGAAACGGATTCTGGTAGATCCCGTTCTTAGCGGATTTGCTTCTCCATTCTCCTTCTCTGTAAAAGCCTTCAAAGGAACCGATCAATATACACCTCAGGACATTCC
>CANEZU010000137.1 GCA_947444255.1 Flavobacteriaceae bacterium
ACGTTTTAATAGAAGCCATTTTGGAAAACCATCATTTATTGGCCCAATATCGAACTATTTATAAATCACATTTGAGTTTGAAAGCTGTTATAAACATGGTGTTTTTAGAAAAAAATCTCCCCTATACTCTTTCGTATTTGTTGGATACACTTTCGTATTACCTTTCTCGATTACCCAAAACTAATGAACCAAATCGATTGAGTATTGCCGAAAAATCAGCTTTAGAAGCTAGTACAATCATTAAACTAATTGATGCTGATAAACTTATCGAAGTGGACGAAGAAACACAATTTAGACCTGAATTAGATAAAACGCTTTCTAAGGTTTTTGAACTCATATGCAATGTGTCTAACAACTTATCCAGTTTATATTTTAACCATTCTGTAATGCAACATTCTGTTTTAGAGACCCTTGAAAATAGAGATACTGATGAAATATAAATTAAAACATCAAACGCTGTATACCTATGTAAATGAGGTGCATAATTACCAAAGTATATTGTGTTTACAACCGCGAAATTCTGCCAAACAAATATGTACTAATTTCAAAATAGCCATTGAGCCCAAGCCTTCAAAAATATACTCTCGAACGGATTATTTTGGCAACATTCAGCACTATTTTTCACTTCATGAATCGCATAAATCACTAAAAGTTACTGTTTCAAGCGATATCGAAGTGTTGAACAATGTAGTGCAGCCTTTAAATCCGATTAGTTGTGAGGAAGCCAGACTAAAATTCCAGACCAATCACGCTCTTAAAATTGAAGTTTTGCAATACCAATTACCAAGTCAATACATTAGTTGGGATGAAGAAATTGTAGCTTTTGCCGAAACTTGCCTCATTCCTCATGTTTCCCTTTTTGAAGCTGTTTTAGATTTAATCAAAAAAATATATACCGAATTCCAATTCAAATCGGGTGCTACCAATGTCAATACGCCTCTAAAAACGGTGCTAAAAGAACGAAAAGGAGTTTGCCAAGATTTCTCCCATTTAGCAATTGCCAGTTTGCGAAGTGTAGGAATTCCGGCACGTTATGTAAGTGGTTATATTGAAACGCTTCCGCCAAAAGGCAAACCAAAACTAGAAGGTTCTGATGCTTCTCATGCATGGATATCGGTTTATATTCCTGAAATGGGCTGGTGCGAATTTGACCCAACTAACAATATGATTCCACAGCAACGCCATATTGTAACCGCTTACGGAAGAGATTTTGCTGATGTTTCGCCTCTAAAAGGAATTATTTTTAGTTCCGGTGATCATAAAGTAAAAGTAGAAGTTGATGTCATTCCTTTAGGGTAATATATTTAAAAACAATAATCATCAAAAAGCATCCCCTTTTATCGCCAAGAAAAGCATCTGTAATAGATTTAAATACGGCGAATTCCTTATTTGCTGAAATTGTTCAATCTGGAATTCCTTTTGGGTATCAACAAGCTAATTGCCATAACATTTCACATTATATCAGTTTATCATTAGCTTCTAAAGGCTATCAATGTGCAAAAATTTGGGCATTTGCTCCTGTGGTTTATTCCACTTCTAGCTCGCGATTGATCACTTTTACAGATAAAAAAAACATATCTCCAAACGGAAAAATAGATTGGGGATATCATGTTGCGCCGCTACTTCAAGTTCGAATAGGAAATAAAGTACGTAAAATGGTAATTGATCCGGGACTATTTCCTAAAAATCCGGTGCGCTATAGAACTTGGTTGGCCAAGCTCAAAACGAGAAAACTAATCTATTTAATTGTGGATTCTGAATGGTATTTATTCAATTCCTCTATGGTTCCTAAATCACAATTCGAAGCTAATTCGGATGAATTATCCGAGGTATTTGCTCCAAATCTAATATTACCCGAATGGTTTTCGGACAAGCTTATTACGGATTTTTTTAAATACGAAGAAGATTCCTTAAAGGAACATTGGATTGAAAAAGGATTAGCAGTAAACGAAACAGCTATAGCTTTTTACAATACCGAAATCAAACCCTTACTTCATTCTAAAATTAATTTAGATTTGGTCAATGATTATAAAATAATGGTAGGTAATGTCTTTAATTTCGAAACTGTTTTTAGAGACCATAATTGGAATTATGAAATGGATGATAATTTTCAATTCAAATATCAAGACATCATAACCAAATATCGTGAAATCTACTTTTCGAATCTCTTCAAATGGCAAGAATCCCTTGCCAAAATAAATGAAATTATCATCAGAAATCACACAAAATAATTTCGGTTTTTTTGTCTTGTACAGTTCTTCCATTCATTTGGATTTTAGTTTTTAAGAAGATCAGACGCCATAAATAGCAGTTCTAAGTTCTGAAACCAAATACACTTCTAAATTCTTCCCTGCTCTTTCAGTTTCCAATAACGCAACAATCCATTGACGGACATCCAACTTGGATTTGCCAGTTCATAGGTTTGTATTTGTTCTGATTGCAATCCTTCGGCTAAAAACTGCTTTCTGGTATAGGCCATAAATTGGGGTACTATTTCCTCGGAAGGCGTTTGATTATCATAAAAAGGTTTGATAAAATTAGCCCAGTCGTCGATCTTAATTTCTAAATCAGTTAGCAGTTCCTGTGGATTGTATTGTAGCGAAAAGTGCGTCAGATATAAGGCTTTTGGATTTAGATTCTTTAATTTATAAATGGATTTTTTCCAGAGTTCCACATTGATATCCGGTGGTGGACAAGGTGGTGCGACAGGACCATCCCCTATTCTCACGCCCGCAACATCGCCTGTAAAAATAATATCATCAAGCTGATACGCATTATGATGTACCGCATGACCGGGAGTGTACCAAACTTTGATTTGTGCATCACCAAAATCTAAGGTATCTCCTTCATCGACAGGAATTAATTGAGCTTCCGGAATGGCTTCCATAGTACCCCAAAGTACTTCCATTTTATCGGTATAAATCATTTTAGCTGAATTCCACAGTTTCTCCGGATTGGCTAAATGAGGTATTCCAATAGGATGTACGTAAATTTTAGCACCGTTTTTAGCAAACTTCCAAGCAGCACCGGCATGATCAAAATGAATGTGAGTAAGTAAAACATGTTGAATATCTTCGACCTGATAACCTAAATCCTGAATTCCTTTTTCAAGGTATTCCCAGGTTGATTCCGGACCGGTTTCAATAAGAATTGGGCCTTTTTCGGTTTCGATTAAAAAAGCACCTATAGATTGCTTTTCGGCTTGGAAATATAAATCGATGGTATGGATTTTATACATAATTTGATTTCTTTATTTTGCTCCAAATTAGCATATATTTATTCTTAAATTGTAGCAAGCTTAATTTCTAGGGTTTTATTTAACATTTGTAATGCAATTTAATATCGCTTTTTTACCTTTTTAAGTCTGTATTGGAGCAATTTAATTGTTCTTCCTGCTAAATTATTGCTAGTATCGTTCCGATAAAACCAAAAAAAAGACCGGCTTTTACCGATCTTTTTGATTCCATTCGAATTAGGTTTTATCCTTTTGGAGTAACTACTGCGTCAATAACGTGAACAACACCATTTGTTTGCATGGCATCGGCACTAATAACTTTAGCAACCGCTCCATTTTCATCAGTTAAGATTAAATCTTTCCCTTTCATTGAAGCTACTAAACTGGCTCCGTTTACCGTTTTAACGGTCGCTTTACCTTTACCTGCTTTAATCGCTTTGGCAATAGCGGCTGAATCTAATTTACCTGCAACCACATGATAAGTCAAAATAGCTTGTAGTTTTTTGACGTTTTCTGGTTTTAGTAATGTTGCTACAGTTCCTGCTGGCAATTTATCAAAAGCTGCATTTGTAGGAGCAAAAACTGTAAAAGGACCTTTACCTTCTAAAGTAGTTACTAAACTTGCTGCTTTTAATGCAGCTACTAATGTGGTGTGGTCTTTAGAAGCTGCTGCAAATTCAACAATGTTTTTCTTTGGAGCCATCTGTGCAAAAGCAGTAAAACCAAATACTAGTGTAAAGGCTAAAATTGCAGATGCTAAAAATTTTTGTGTTTTCATAATATTCTATATTTATTTGCACCGAAATTACTACTTAAAACAGCTAAGTCAATTGGAATGAGGAGTAGTTTAACCATTGTTTAATCACTTCCGGAACTTAAAATTGTGCTATTAGTTGATAACTATTTTTCCTAAATTTAAAAGAACGGATCTCCATTTTCCTTAATTTTGTAAGGATGAAATTAAGAAGGCTACACCGCACTGCTATACTCGAATTCTATTTCCCGGACTATTCCTCGAAATTGGATCTTCCTTTTTATGATGTTGGCATAAGTGCCGGATTCCCCTCTCCTGCTGATGATTTTATCGAGTTGACAATTGACCTCAACAAGGAATTTATCAAAAACAAAGACAGCACCTTTTTTGCTAAGGTCAAAGGACATTCGATGAAAGATGCGGGGATTTATGACGGAGATTTGCTGATTATCGATAAAAGTCTGGAACCACAGAATAACAAGATCGCTATTTGTCAGATTGACGGGGAATTTACAGTCAAACGCATTCGTATCGAAAAAGATATCGTTTGGCTCATTGCCGAAAACGAGGATTATGCTCCTATCCGAGTGAGTCCCGAAAATGAATTTATGATTTGGGGAATTGTAACTAATGCCATAAAAACCTTCTGATGTTTGCGCTAGTCGACTGCAACAATTTTTATGCCTCTTGCCAAAGGGTATTTGAGCCTCATTTGATAAATCAGCCCATTGTGATTCTCTCTAACAATGACGGCTGTGTGATTGCACGTTCTAATGAGGCGAAGCTATTAGGGATTCCTATGGGCGCGCCTGCTTTTGAATATCAGAAATTATTTGAAGAGAAAAAGGTTTTTGTCTATTCGTCGAATTATGCTTTGTATGGTGATATGAGTTCGCGGGTGATGAACATCCTGTCTACCTATACTCCCGAAATGGAGGTCTACAGCATCGACGAGGCTTTTTTGAAATTCAAAGGCTTTGAACTTTTTGATTTAGAAGCTTTGGGTTTGGACATGCAGCGCAAAGTCACAAAGGGAACCGGAATTCCAGTGAGTGTGGGCATTGCCCCTACAAAAGCTTTGGCCAAAGTAGCCAATAAAATCGCAAAGAAGTTCGCAGAGCGCACCAAAAGTGTTTACACTATTGACTCCGATGAAAAAAGAATCAAAGCCTTAAAATGGACTAAAATAGAGGATGTTTGGGGTATTGGACGAAAGCACGCACAACGATTACGCCTAAAGAATGTTTTTAATGCCTATCAGTTTACCCAATTGTCTGACGAATGGGTTCGGAAAGAAATGGCTGTTGTTGGCTTGCGCCTGAAACAGGAATTGCAAGGCCACCCGACTTTGGATTTAGAAGTACCTAAAAACAAGAAGATGATCGCTACCACAAGGTCTTTTGAAAAAATGTACAGCAGCATTGAAGATATCTCCGAACGTGTTTCGACTTTTACGGCCTCTTGTTCTGAGAAATTGAGAAAGCAGCAAAGCCATTGCAATATGATTATGGTTTTTGTCCAGACGAACTATTTCCGCAAAGACCAGCCTCAGTATTCCCGAAATATTATTATCAATACTGATTTTCCAACCAACTCTACGATTGATTTAAACCATTATGCCCAAATTGGCTTAAAAGCCATCTTCAAAGAAGGCTATCAATATAAGAAAGCAGGCGTAATTGTGATGGGGATTACGCCAAATAACGAGACCCAGCTGTCTTTGTTTTCCAGTTCCAATCCGAAGCATCAGCCTTTAATGAGTGTGATTGACAAAATGAACCGAAGCTATGGCAAAAACAAAATAAAGTTTGCCACGCAATGTCTGGACCGACAGTGGAAAATGAAACAAGAACGTCTTTCTAAATGCTATACTACTAAAATAAAAGAAGTCATTCATATCAAATTATAAGGTTTTTTAATCCTAGAAAACTAAATACCATGTGTTTTCATACTAAACAAAACAAGTCGGCTACAGCAATAGAAAATCGCTTCCAAGCAAGCATGGACACTCCTTTGAAATACAAGCCTCAAAATCATATCAATGGTTTTGACTATCCCGAAACACCCATAATTATTGACAAAACGCCCGAAATAATCAGTCTGTACTCTTGGGGACTTATCCCTGCTTGGGCCCGAGAAAAAGAAATTAGAAAATACACGCTCAATGCTAAAATTGAAACGGTTAACGAAAAACCTTCTTTCAAAAATGCGGTTAATCAAAGATGTCTGATTATTGCTAATGGTTATTATGAATGGAAATGGTTGGATCCAAAAGGAACGAAGAAACAAAAATATGAACTCTGTCTTGCAGAGGAGGAATTATTTGCTTTTGCTGGCTTGTATTCCCATTGGCTTGATAAGGATAGCGGAGAGTTAAAAAAAACCTATACTATTCTGACAACCGAAGCCAGTCC
>CANEZU010000138.1 GCA_947444255.1 Flavobacteriaceae bacterium
AAAATTTGTTAAAGTTGGATTTTTGTTAAAAATACATCAAAAAATAGAATACTTTTGTACCATCAAAAATAAAGGAGTGGTTTCCTTAATATTTTTATATAAATTTCATAATTTATAGTTTTTTGGTTGGTTAATAGCATAAAAACCCGGTCAATTTTTTGACTGGGTTTTTTTGTTTTTATACATTTGGAATGAAAATTGCTTTTGAATAAAAGAATCAAACCAAAAAAATGAAAAAATTATTTATATTCGTACTTTTTATAAGCACTTTTGGATTTGGAACTCAAAAGGAAAAAGCCTTTGATGTTGGGGAATGGTTCAAATTTAGAATTCATTATGGCCTTATAAATGCAGGCTATGCTACATTAGAAGTTCAAGAATCCACTAGAAATAACAAAAAAGTTTTTCATGCCATTGGAAGAGGGTACACTACAGGTGTCTCCCGATTTTTTTTCAAAGTAAATGATAATTACGAAAGTTATTTTGACAAAGAAACCGGAAATCCCTATCAATATGTCAGGAAAATCGACGAAGGGGGTTATACTAAAAATCAAGAAGGATTTTTTAATCATTCCAAAAATCAAGTTCTTGTAAAAGACTATAAAAATAAAACGGAAAATACGTATTTGTTTCCAGAAAACACGCAAGACATCATTTCCGCTTTTTATTATTTGAGGAATCATCCTACTATTGATAAAATAAACATAGGGGATTCGGTTGTAATAGATATGTTTTTTGATAATGAAACAACAAAGTTTAAGTTAAAGTATATTGGTAAACAGGATATAGAAACTAAATTTGGGATAGTTCCTACAATGGTTTTTAGACCTTTGGTTCAATCGGGACGTATTTTTAAAGAACAAGAGAGTTTAACCGTTTGGATTTCAGATGATGATAATAAATTGCCAGTACGAATTCAAGCCAGTTTAGTTGTTGGGTCAATTAAAGCAGATTTAGAGGCATTCAAAGGGCTAAAGTATTCCTTTAAAGTAAAAGTAAAAGAATAATGGAGATTACAAATAACACAGAAACGCTTCTCGAAAACTTAGATTTAAAATATAAATCCATTAATCAAAAAACAGAAACCCATCTTGAGGGATTGCTGTGGTCAAAACCCATTACTTATTGGGATTATATCCAGACCGATGTTTTATTAAACCTCCAAACCCAAAGAACGAACTTGCCCGATGAAATGGTGTTTATCTTATATCATCAGATTAATGAGTTGTTATTCAAAATGATTCTATGGGAAATGGACCAAATTGCACATGCTGAAAAATTAGATACTCCTTTTTTTACCGAGCGATTAAGCCGAATCAGTAGGTATTTTGATATGCTTACCACTTCTTTTGATATCATGGGTGACGGAATGGACGTCGTTCAATACACTAAATTTCGAAATACACTAACTCCCGCCAGTGGGTTTCAAAGTGCGCAATACCGACTAATTGAATTCGCTTCTACCGATTTGATTAATCTTATTGATCATCGCTACAGAAAAACTATTGACAGAAACACGTCATTAGAACACGCTTTTGAATTCTTATATTGGCAAGCAGCAGGAAAGGATCATCAAACTGGTGAAAAATCGTATTTGCTTTTAGAATTTGAAAGAAAATATAAGGCATCATTTTTGAGCTGCATGCGAGAATACAGTGAAATTAATTTATGGCAAAAATTCAAGCAATTGCCAGAAACGGATCAAGCTAATCCGGAATTAATATTAGCAATGAGACATTATGATCACACCGTTAATATTAGTTGGGTTATGGGTCATTTAAATGCGGCTAGAAAATATATAGATAGCGATCAGGGAAGTGGCGAAGCTACCGGAGGTAGTGATTGGAAGAAATATATGCATCCAAAATATCAAAGAAGAATCTTCTTCCCCGAATTATGGAGTGAAGAAGAACTAAAAAACTGGGGAGAAGAATAATAATTTAACTTCCAAAAAATAAATACCTTTTGAAAAAATCATTTTTACTATTTATAATTCTTATTTCACTATTCTCATGCAATGAGACAGAAAAAAAGATAAGTCCAATACTACCTAAAATAGAACCTGTAGAAGAATTATTTGGTTTTAAAATTAAAGATTTTAATGTTTTTCAAGATACCATCCAAAGCGGGGATACTTTTGGAACTATTTTAGACAAACAAAATTTAGACGGAAAGCAAGTTTACGATATAGTTGAAAAAGTAAGAGACAGTTTTGATGTAAGAAGTATTCGCATCGGAAAAGCAATAACCCTTTTAAGATCAAAAGACCGATTAAAAAAATTAGAAGTCTTAATTTATCAACCAGACAGAGGAAGTTATTATGTTGTTGACTTCAGGGATTCTGTAAGTGTATATAAAAAAATAAGACCCGTTACATATAAAGACAGAACCATTGCGGGAAGTTTAGACGGTTCCTTGTCGGAAGCTTTGAATAAGCAAGGAGTTGATATTGCATTAGCGAATCAATTGACAAAGGTTTATGCCTGGTCGATTGACTTTTTTAAACTGCAAAAGGGCGATCAATTTGGAATTACTTTCACAGAACGATTTATTGACGATACTATTTATGACGGAGTGGAAAATTTGAAAGCTTCTTTTTTCGAATACAAAGGAAAAAAAATATACGCATTTCCTTTTGCTCAAGATCAAAAAAGTGGAAAACTCGATTATTATGATGATCAAGGTAAAGCTTTGAAGAATTTCTTCCTTAAAGCTCCTTTGAAATTTGTAAACATCACCTCTCATTATACCAAAAACAGATTTCATCCCGTTCAACTTATTTGGAAAGCCCATAAAGGAACCGATTATGCTGCACCTACTGGAACTCCTATAATGACCACAGCTGCAGGCGTTGTAGAACAAACGGGCTATACTGCAGGAAATGGAAATTTTGTAAAAGTAAAACACGACCGAACCTATTCGACTCAATATTTACACATGTCAAAAATTCTAGTACGCAGAGGGCAAAGAGTCGCACAAGGTGCAATTATTGGTAGAGTTGGAAGTACAGGTCTTGCAACAGGTCCACATGTGTGTTATCGATTTTGGAAAAATGGAGTTCAAGTAGATGCTTTAAAATTGAAACTTCCGAACTCCCAACCTATGGTGAAACAGAATTTACCAAGATATTTTGCACAAATGCAGCCTTTAAAGAATCAGTTAGATAGTATTTCTAAATTACAGCTTCGATAAATATAATCCGTTTTGTAGAAAATAAACAACACAAAAAACACATCAAATCATAAAACAACTTTCTTAGTTAATTGGCAATCTTAGGAAAATAAGGGCGCTAAATATCTTTTATAGGGGAGTTGTAGGAATCATAATTATTAATTTACAAACATTAATTGTAAATTTGCACTTTCAAAAACTAAAAACACTTATGGCTTTAAACGATACAAACCCTACAAATACAAATTCCTGGAAAGCACTCGAAAAACATTTTGACAGCATGCAATCAGAGACGATGAAAGCTATGTTTGCTAAAGACGATTCAAGAGCAGCTAATTTTCAATTAAAATGGAATGATTTCCTTCTGGATTATTCTAAAAACATTATCAATCAAGAAACGATGGATTTGTTATTAGGATTGGCCAATGAGATGGAGCTTAAATCGGCCATTTGTCAATACTTTAATGGCGATAGTATCAATCAAACCGAAAACAGAGCGGTTCTTCACACGGCTTTGCGTGCGCCAGAAACAGCAATAGTAACTGTTGCAGGAGAAAATGTTATTCCTGAAGTATATGATGTAAAAAGAAAAATAAAAGCTTTTACGAATCAAGTGGTTTCAGGCGAAAGAAAAGGATATACCGGAAAAGCTTTTACGGATATTGTCAACATTGGAATTGGCGGATCTGATTTAGGACCAGTAATGGTTGTAGAAGCGCTACAGTACTATAAAAATCATTTGAATGTTCATTTTGTTTCCAATGTAGATGGTGATCATGTCAACGAAATCATAAAAAAATTAAATCCTGAAACAACCCTTTTTGTTATTGTTTCCAAAACTTTTACTACTCAGGAAACCTTAACTAATTCGGAAACGATCAGAGCTTGGTTTTTAAAATCGGCAAAACAGGAAGATGTGGCCAAGCATTTTGTTGCTGTTTCTAGCAACATTAAGAATGTTACGGAGTTTGGAATTGATGCCGATGCTATTTTCCCTATGTGGGATTGGGTTGGAGGACGTTTTTCACTTTGGAGTGCTGTAGGTTTGTCAATTAGTTTGGCAGTAGGATTTGATAATTTTGAAAAATTATTGAAGGGGGCCCACGAAATGGATACCCATTTTAAAACTGCCGATTTCGATAAAAACATACCGGTAGTTCTGGCTTTAATCAGTATTTGGTACAATAACTTCTTTGGAGCAGAAAGTGAAGCTTTGATTCCATATACCCAATATTTACAAAAATTGGCGCCCTATCTTCAGCAAGGAACCATGGAAAGTAATGGTAAAAGTGTGGGACGAGATGGGAAACCGGTTAATTACCAAACGGGAACGATTATTTGGGGAGAACCCGGAACCAATTCACAACATGCCTTTTTTCAATTGATTCATCAGGGCACTAAATTAATTCCAACTGATTTCATTGGGTTTATAAAACCATTACACGGAAATCAAGATCATCATGATAAGTTGATGTCGAATTTCTTTGCGCAAACTGAAGCATTATTGAATGGTAAAACGAGAGAGGAAGTTCAATCAGAATTTTCCAAACAAGGACTCGCGGGGGATAAAGCCGAGTTTTTACTTCCTTTTAAGGTTTTTGCAGGAAATAAACCCACCAATACTTTTTTAATCAATAAACTGACTCCAGAAAGTCTAGGATCATTGGTAGCTTTATATGAGCATAAAATATTCGTTCAGGGAATTATATGGAATATCTTTAGCTTTGATCAGTGGGGTGTAGAATTAGGGAAACAACTAGCGAATTCTATCTTAGAAGAAATTAAAGACGGAAACGTTAAAAAACACGACAGTTCAACAGAAAGTTTGCTAAAAAAATTCATTATAAACAATTAATTTACTTTAAAATTACGTATACCCTTTAAAAACCTCAATTTAACTAAATTGAGGTTTTTTCATTTAAAATCCATATTTACTTATAATTTTTCAAAATTATTTTTATTTAATCCGATATCGTTGAATAATATTTAATAAAAAAACATAGTCTTAACGTTTGCTTAACATATTATTAGGAAAATTTTTAGAATTTTGCGCTAACTAATTAAACAAAACGAAATGAAAAATTTAAAAAACAATTTGATCTCAGGATTGTTTCTTTTGATTACGACACTTGTGTTTTCTCAAGGAAAAATTAAAGGGACAGTTGTAGACGGAGAACTAAGCAGTTCTTTGCCAGGTGTTAATGTGCTTATAAAGGGCACAAGTATTGGGGCCTCAACAGATTTTGATGGTAAATTTATCCTAACTACATCGGAGACTTCTGGTCAAGTTGTAATTTCTTTTGTAGGCTACAAGTCGGTAACTATGAGTTTCGCAGTAAAAAATGGAGCAACAGTAGATTTAGGAACAATTAAATTAATTGCTGATTCTAATCAATTAGAGGAGATAGTTGTTACAAGCGGTGTTTTGGATATTGCAAAAGACAGAAAAACTCCTGTAGCCGTTTCTACAGTTAGAGCAGCTGAAATAGTTGAAAAATTAGGGAATCAGGAATTTCCGGAGATTTTAAAAAACACACCTTCAGTCTACGCGACTAAATCAGGTGGTGGTTTTGGAGATTCAAGAATATCAATACGTGGATTTAGCCAAAATAACATTGCTGTTATGATTAATGGAGTTCCTGTAAATGATATGGAAAATAGTTCTGTTTACTGGAGTAACTGGGCCGGTCTTTCAGATGTTACTTCGGCTATGCAAGTTCAAAGAGGTTTAGGATCGTCTAAATTAGCAATCGCTTCTGTAGGAGGGACTATTAATGTTTTGACGAAAGCTTCTGATATGAAAGAAGGAGGATCCGTAGGAACTTCTGTTGCTAATGATGATTATTTGAAAGTTCAGGCCTCTTATAACACAGGTCTTATGAAAAACGGATTATCAGCATCAGTATTATTAAGCTCTACGACTGGAAATGGTTATGTAGATGGTACAAAATTTGAAGGTAAAAATTACTATATTGCTTTTGGTTATAAAGCTAAAAAGCATGATTTTCAATTTACTTTTACAGGTGCTCCTCAATGGCATAACCAAAGATCTACTGGTGTAAGTATTGCTTCATTTCTTCAATATGGTTCTAATGGAGAGCCAAATAGAAAATACAATTCTGATGCAGGAACTTTAAACGGACAGGAGTATAATATGAGAAGAAATTTTTATCATAAACCTGTAGCCTCCTTAAATTGGGATTATAAAATTAATGAGACT